>JAJRAP010000221.1 GCA_028679855.1 Candidatus Methanoperedens sp. | reverse complement strand
AGGCTTGAATCCAAGCAGTATCAGGGCTTCCAGGTCCTGATGCTGTATCATTTCATCGGTGAATTCCGCACTTGAACAAATGTCTCCCTTCAAATACGAACACCTGGAACAGACATCATCCGGTCCTTTGACTATTTCTATGCTCTCCTTTCCGATAACAGAATAAATATTCCCGATAAAGTCCTCCGAATAGCCCTCGCCCCTGAAGAAATTAAGGCATATGAGATGATGACCCCTGAGTTTTGCTTTCATGAATCCCTGATAGAGTATCTCAGATACTTTTAATTATCTATCCCCCATCATTAAATATATATGAGCGAGGCACTTCGAACCGACCTTTACCAGCTTACCATGATGCAGGCTTACTGGAAGTCGGGGCACGATCCTGAAGCCACCTTCGATTATTTTGTCAGGAAAATCCCTTCTGGCTCGTACCTTGTAACAGCAGGATTGAGCTATGTCCTTGATTACATCGAAAACCTGCGTTTTGAGGATGACGATATCGAGTACCTGAAAACCCAGGGTTTCAATGAGGAGTTCCTCGATAACCTTAGAAGTTTCAGGTTCACCGGCGACATATTCGCAATGCCAGAAGGCAGCATCGCGTTCCCGCTTGAGCCAATAATCAGGGTAACTGCACCAATAATAGAAGCGCAGCTCATCGAGACATTTCTCCTCAACAAAATGAACTTTTCAACCCTTATCGCCACGAAAGCTTCACGGGTAGTATATGCAGCGCGAGGCAGGGCGATAGCAGAATTCGGACTCCGGCGGGCGCAGGGTGATGGGCATCTTGAAGCCACGCGCGCGACGTATATCGGAGGTTGCGCGTCAACATCTAACGTGATTGCAGGAAAAAAACTGGGTATCCCAATTTCAGGCACCATGGCACATTCTTTCGTTACTAGTTTTGATCATGAGATCGACTCTTACCGCGCCTATGCAGAAGCATTTCCCAAAACGTGTTTCCTTCTTATTGACACATACAACAGCATTGAAGGCGCTAAAAAAGCTGTTATCGTGGGGAAAGAACTTGAAACAAGGGGAGAGAAGCTCATGGGCGTCAGGCTTGACAGCGGCGATCTGGCAGAACTCTCCAAACATGTTCGCAGGATACTTGATGATTCAGGTCTTGGATATGTGAAAATAGTGGCAAGCGGCGACCTTAATGAATGGAAAATCGATGAACTGATGAACAAAGGAGCCAGAATTGACCTTTTTGGCGTGGGTACTGAACTTGTAACAGGACGACCCACACCCGCGCTTGATGGTATCTATAAGCTTTCTGATGTGGTGCAGCATAACAGGCATGTGCCAAAGATGAAGCTCTCAGATGACACAATAAAAGCCACATTACCTGGAAAAAAACGCGTGTGGCGAATCGTTGAAAAAGGAAAGTTCGTAAGGGATATCATTTCTCTGGACGACGAGTCTATAGATAATGCATTACCTTTACTGGAAAAAGTCGTTGAGAAAGGAAAGATCATATGCAATAGACCATCACTTGAAGAAATAAGAAATAATGCCCGGGAAAATCTTTCGAATTTGCCAGACATATACAAGAAACTTGACCGCACACCAATATATCCAGTTGAGTTCAGCAGGGATCTTGTTGAGCTAAGGGAGCACATAATTGAAAAAATACGAATGGAAGAATTGAGTTAAAATGGAAATCATATCAATCATTCTCATCGTTGTCGGTCTTATACTGTTTGAGACCATAAGCAGCATCGACAACGCTGTCATCAATGCAGAAGTGCTCTCAACTATGTCGCAAAGAGCAAGGCGGTGGTTCCTGATATATGGTCTGTTTTTTGCAGTCTTTGTGGTGAGGGGAATGCTGCCCTGGCTGATCGTATGGGCGAACACCCCGGATATCGGACCTGTACAGGCTCTTATCGCAACTCTTGGTGAGAATGAGGAAATAAAGAATAAGATAGAAGAAGCTTCGCCTTTCCTGCTTGTTGGCGGCGGAGTTTTCCTTATGTTCCTGTTTTTCCACTGGCTGTTCATTGAAGCGAAGAATTACGGTCTTCGCGGAGAGAGATTTTTCCATAAGCATGGAGTATGGTTCTATGCGATAGTATCCATTCTTCTTACAGTGATCGTCTGGTTATCTTTACAGCGGCATCCATCAATGGCTCTTGGAGCGGTCATCGGATCTACAGCTTTCTTTATTACACATGGTTTCAAACAGAATGCAGAGGTGCATGAAAAACAACTCATGGGGGGATCGAGCATGAGCGACTGGAGCAAGATACTTTATCTTGAGGTGATCGACGCCACCTTCTCCATAGATGGGGTCGTGGGAGCGTTCGCGTTCACGCTTTCTGTTCCGTTGATACTGATCGGTAACGGCATAGGGGCTTTTGTGGTGAGAGAACTGACGGTAAGCAACATTGACAGGGTAAAGAGGTACATTTATTTGAAGAATGGGGCGATGTACTCAATATTCTTCCTCGGGGTCATAATGGTGCTTAACAGCTTCGGGGTTGATATCCCTGAATTTATTTCGCCGATAATTACGATCGGAATTATTGGTTATTTCTTCTACAAATCAAGACAGTGTTTATAAATCTGAATAATATATAAGATTAGCAAGATGAAAGCGATACTTTTTGATCCCTTTTCCGGCGCTTCAGGCGACATGATGATAGCATGTCTTATCGACCTTGGAGCTGATGCGGATAAGGTCAGGGAAGCTATGGAAAGCGCTGCAGACGTGGAAGTAGAGGTTACAAGAACAACCAAAAAAGGCATCGCTGCAACCGCCGTCAATGTATCGACAAAAAAAGATGGAAACCTGAAACTTTCGGAAATAATCAGGCGCATCAATGTACTATCACTTCCTGATGATATAATTTCGGATGCAGTCTCGGTCTTTAACATCCTTGGCAAAGCCGAGGCAAGAATCCACGGAGTGCCGCTTGAAAAACTACATTTCCATGAACTTGGGCAGGAGGATGCGATCGCTGACATCATAGGAGCATGTACTGCATTTCATGACCTGGATCTCAAGGATCACCGGATCTATTGCACCCCAATATCAGTGGGTGAAGGATTCATCGAGTTCTCACATGGGAAATTCCCTGTGCCTGCGCCTGCCGCACTTGAGATATTAAAGGAATATTCTTTGCCCTGGCGGCATGGTCCGGTTGAAGGTGAACTTCTCACTCCTACGGGCGCGGCGCTGCTTGCTCATTTCGTGAACGAGAAGGGCGCATTTCCAGGTATGATAGCAAAACGGACAGGATATGGAGCCGGAAGCATGGACAGCGCGGTTCCAAATGTCCTGCGAGTGATCGCCGGAGAGATAGACGAAGCTCTCATATCAGAAAGCATCGAGATGCTTGAGACCAATGTGGACGATGTCACAGGTCAGGTGCTCGGGAACCTGATAGATGAGCTTCTTGCAGCAGGTGCAAGGGACGTATCCATAATACCGGTCATCATGAAAAAAGGGCGCAGCGGTCATATAATCCAGGTGATAACAAAGCCTGAAGATTCTGGGGCTCTTGCAAGGAAAATGATAGAGGAGACAGGCTCGCTCGGGATAAGGATAATACCTGTGAAGCACAGGCTGATAGCACAGAGGGAGATGGATAAGGTAGAAATATCGATAAATGGCAGAGTATTCACAATATCGGTAAAGATCGCAAGGGATTTGCGCGGTGTGCTTTTGAATATATCAGCAGAATTCGAGGACTGCAAAAAGGCTGCCAGTTTGTCAGGTGTTCCGGTAAAGGATGTTATCAGGAAGGCAGAAGAAGAGGCGTGGAAGAGCTTTTCATGAATAAGGAGATTGTTTCAATTCGTGTTGGTGGTTATGTCAAAATACAATAGATTCATATTCGCTCGGAGCCAGTAACATCGATACAGCCACCTCATGAGGGATGCTCATCATTTTTTTGCTCTTGATTGTTGTTTTTGTGCTTTTATTACGTTAAATAAAAGTCGCCTATATAATATATTGTTTCATAGTGTGGGACATCAAACTTCAATTGATAATATCCTTTAGGCATAAAAGTAGTATTGATTATGACACTATATTTTCCAGAACCCAATGAGTAGACAAATAAACTTTTATTAGATATGCTATTATTTTTGTATTGAGGGTCTATATTATCAAGGATGGCTATTGGATTCAAGTGTCCAGATTCTTCTTTGAACAACTTTATTGATAATCCTGTTTCTGGACCGGTTATTTTAATAGAAGCATGAATTGCTGTAACATTATTGCTATTTGCATTTTTCATATCTACTGATAATTGTCCTGGTATTGGTATTGGAGTAATTGAGAATATTGAAAATGGAATAAACCAGATTTTTATACAAATAATTAGTAAAAAAAATAAAAGAAAAATTAACATAAGATGTCTGATTGATGTACCCAAAAACTTAGCCTCCCAAGGATGACTTTTTTCACCGATGATAACAAAACCGGTTTT
>JAJRAP010000220.1 GCA_028679855.1 Candidatus Methanoperedens sp. | reverse complement strand
GCCAAGTATTTCGTTAACAGAAGCATGCTTTACTCCAAGCTTTTCAGGAGTCACCGAGTATTTCGTGATCTTGCCGTTATTGAGTTCAACTATCTGCGTTTCACCTGTGTTTGATATTTCATCCATCCCGTTTCCATGCACTACAAGCGCTCTTTTCGTGCCCAGGATATTAAGAACATTTGCCATTGTCTCGCACATGGAGCCATCGAACACACCTATCACCTGCGCCTGTGCGCCTGCGGGGTTGGTAAGCGGTCCGAGGATATTGAATACTGTACGGAAACCCAGGTCGCGCCTTATCTGTCCGACGCGTTTCATAGAAGGATGGAAAACCGGGGCGAGCATGAATCCTATGCCCACGTTCTCTATGGTCTTTTCCACTTCCTGAGGTGACATATCTATCCTGATACCCAGTTCGCGCAGCACGTCCGCGCTCCCGGATTTTGAGGTGATGGAATAATTGCCGTGCTTTGCTATCGGGACTCCAGCCGCTGCTGCTACTATCGCTGCGCCTGTACTGACGTTGATCGTGCCAGTGGAATCCCCGCCCGTCCCGCATGTATCGACAAGCGTTCCATTTACTTTTGGTCTTATCAGGTTCGCAGCTTTTTTCATACCGCGCGCAAGTCCTGCGATCTCAGCCGGAGTTTCGCCTTTCAATTTCAGCGCTGTTAAGAACGCAGCTATCTGGGCATCAGTCGCTTCAGTAAAGATCTTTGAAATAGCGATCTCTGCTTCTTCTGATGTGAGAGACTGGTTCTCGATAAGTTTCAAGATATATTCTTTCATGAGTATCACTGTACATTTTTGTACATTAATGTCTAAATGAATACATTGTATATAAAAGTTACGAGGATACTTTAATCGTGCATGTTGCGGATAAGCACCATCTGTTTTATTATTATGCAGGTAAAATGAAGGGGCATGAAACAGCAAGACTTGTATAAATTATTGGCATTTTTTCTGGCTTTCACAATGATATTTTCGATATTTGCATATATTTTCATAAACCCAGGAGATGATACTGCACAGCAAACTGAAGAGCAGAACCAGCAGGATGTCTATGATCCAGAATTCTGGACGTTCAACCAGCCATTTGATTCGATTTCAGATGCACTGAACATAACACCTGTTGGTGTAGAGTCAGCAAGCTATGTTGACCTTGAAAGCATGACCCCACAGATGGCGCAGTGGGCAAGACAGGATCAGTTCATCGGTCAGTTGGATTCTATATACAAATCCAACACAACAAAAATGTATTATGCAAATCTGTTAGAAGGGAAAAATAGGTCAAACATGTTGCTAAGCACTATGTTTCCAGAAAGGAACGATTTTGAATATATGGTCTTACCCAACTCTTACCCCCCCATTCTCAAGAGATTGGACATGAATGGGTATTATAATGTGATGGGAACGCCTGCTCTCCTCGCACCAGGGGACGCCATCATGGGTGTTCTGGAAATCACTGAGAGCCTGAATAAAACGAACTCATCATACGACCAGTATGAAATGCTGCTCAGTAAAGTCCCCGACGCACCGTTCCAGTCAATTACATCAAATGTGACCTTTGCAAAGCAGTTCTACATGGGTATCAGGCTGAACAATGGGAGTTACGAGCGTACGACGGCATATCTCGATCTGAACTCAAGCGTAATGAAGAAGTTAGACCAGTTAAAAACCAACAGTACTCAAAGAGGTATTTCGCAGTATGACATCAAAAAGAGCGGTAACTATACGATAGTACAAATATCAGGACAGGATCTGCTTGCAGTACTGATGGAAGAGGCAAACTGAGCGTAAAATATATACCACATCACGCTGTAGAAAAGCCGATACTTTTAATCAAGTGAATGATGAAGGACAATAGTCCTGAAGGAAGTAATTAATATGGCACAAACATACGCAAAATTTGAAGTTCCAGCAGATCTGGCAAATAAGGCGCTTAGCGCCCTTGAGATGGCACGGGATACTGGAAAGATAAAGAAAGGAACGAACGAAGCCACAAAAGCAATCGAACGAGGTATCGCAAAACTTGTGATAATTGGCGAAGACGTGAACCCACCTGAGATAGTGGCTCACATTCCGGCGCTTTGTGATGAAAAGAACACTCCTTACATATTTGTCAAAAAACAGGTAGAGTTGGGCGCAGCCTGCGGTCTGTCGGTTGGTAGCGGCGCGGCAGCGATAATCGAACCCGGAAAGGCTAAGGAAATGGTTGACGAGGTGGCGCAGAAGGTTCAGGCGCTGAAGAAGTGAGAATATGGCTGAAGAAGAAAGCGGATATCCTGCCGAAGTCATTGAAGTGATCGGAAAGACAGGAATGCATGGGGAAGCCATGCAGGTACAGTGCAGGATACTCGAAGGCAGGGATAAGGGAAGGATAATCACGCGCAACGTGGTCGGTCCAATAAAAAATGGCGACATTCTTATTCTGCTTGAGACCTCACGCGAAGCCAAGAAAATGAGTTCAAGGTGAAGTCATGGAAAAAAGGAAATGCTCTTTCTGCGGAAGCGCTATAGAGCCCGGCACCGGCAAGCTTTATGCTCGCAAAGACGGGACTGTGTACTATTTTTGTTCATCCAAATGTCAGGGGAACTTAAACCTTGGCAGGATACCCAGAAAGGTCAGATGGACAGAAGCGGGACGCAAAGCAAGAGGCAAAACGAATTAAGGTGAGAGCGTGGAGCGCACCTATGTCATGGTAAAACCGGACGGCGTGCAGCGCGGTCTGGTCGGCGAGGTTATCAGTCGTATCGAGCGGCGCGGGCTCAAAATAACTGCGATTCGGATGAACACGATCTCATATGAGATGGCAAAAAAACACTATGCTGAACACGCCCAGAAACCTTTTTTTAAGTCACTGATCGATTTCATAACTTCAGGTCCATCTGTTTCGATGGTGGTCGAGGGAAAGAACGCTGTCTCAGTTATGCGCGCCATAAACGGTGCCACAAATCCGGTCAATGCAGCTACAGGAACCATCCGTGGAGACCTTGCCCTTGATACAGGGCGCAATGTCGTACACGCAAGCGATTCACCGGAATCCGCGGATAGAGAGATAGGTATTCATTTCAAGGACTTGGAAATATCTGAATATTCACGGATAGACGAGACCTGTATTTACGAATAAGCCTGCTGAAAAACGCTTTTCACCGCAGCGCATCTTGAGAACTTATATACTTTTAGTATAATCTAATTACTTATGGCACAAAATCTGCGCACCCCTATAGTATGTGTTATGGGTCATGTGGACCATGGTAAGACCTCGCTGCTTGACAGGATCAGAGGCACTACGATAGCAGAGCGTGAAGCGGGTATGATCACGCAGCATATTGGTGCGACAGAAGTGCCGCTTGATGTTGTTAAAAGGGTATGCGGGCAGGTTTTCAAAGGGGATACAAAAGTTCCAGGATTGCTTTTCATAGATACGCCGGGACACAGGGCTTTCACCACGCTGCGTGCGAGGGGCGGAGCGCTTGCTGACCTTGCCGTACTCGTGGTTGATGTGAACGAAGGATTCCAACCCCAGACTATGGAAGCTGTAGAAATACTAAAAAGATTCAAAACGCCGTTCGTGGTCGCAGCAAATAAGATTGATAAGTTATCAGGCTGGAACCCCAGACATAGTAAACCGTTTATCCTCTCATATCCTGAACAGGCAGAACACGTGAAGAATGCGCTTGATGAAAAGATATACATCATAATCGGAAAGTTATATGAATTGGGTTTCAGCTCAGACAGGTATGACCGCGTGCGAGAGTTCCAGAGGAACATCGGTGTTATACCTGTTAGCGCAAGGACCGGAGAGGGGATACCCGACCTTCTCATGGTTCTGATGGGGCTTGCACAGAAGTTCCTTGAAAAAGACCTTGAATACAGGGCTGTAGGGCCCGGGACAGGTACTGTCCTTGAGGTGAAGGAAGAGACAGGTCTTGGCACCACGCTGGACGTGATACTGTACGATGGGGAATTAAATGTCGGGGATACCGTAGTGGTCGGGAGCCTTGGCGAGCCTATTGTGACAAAGATAAGGGCTCTTCTAAAGCCGCGTCCGCTTTCCGAGATGCGCTCCGAGGAGAAGTTCAAACAGGTGAAGAAGGTTGTCGCGGCGTCCGGGATAAAAATTGCGGCACCCAACCTTGAAGGGGCTCTTGCTGGCTCGCTCATACGGGTAGCTTCAGGAGATATCAATGAAATAGCTGCGCAGATAAAATCAGAGATCGATGCTGTCAGGATCGAGACACAATCAAGCGGCATATTGATAAAAGCGGATACACTGGGCTCACTTGAAGCTCTTGTCAATGAATTGAAGAAAGAAAATATTCCCATACGACGGACGGACATAGGGGATATTTCAAAAAGGGATATCGCTGAAGTAAAGACTGTAAAAGACCCGCTGTTGTCCGTAATAGTGGGATTTGATGTTGATATCCTTCCTGATGCCAGGGAAGAGATCATGGATTCTGATATTAAGGTGTTCATAAACAATGTCATTTACAAACTTATTGAAGATTACAAGAAATGGGTGGTGGAGCAAAAGGCAATTATCGAGAAAAAGCGCT
>JAJRAP010000219.1 GCA_028679855.1 Candidatus Methanoperedens sp. | reverse complement strand
CAAGATAAAGTTATCGATATTATTTCATAGAATCTACTTTATGGAGGCTCTGGATGTCCTGTATATGGCAGAGTTTGCAGTCGGTTTGTGTCATGCTATCCCCCCACTATCTTTAAATTAGCTCCCTGTATCTCGTATTCAAACCATGGGGTGGGTTTTGGAGAGAGACCGACCGCTCTAATGAAATGTTTATCATTTTCGGTCTTTATCTCTATCATGCCATCAAATAGCTGCTTCATGGTTGAAATTACCTGTTCATCGTGCATGCCGCTCTCTATTACGTATATCCCAAAAGCGCCTGCGGATTTAATGCGCCCTGTAAAGACATGAAGAAATTTGAAAAGGTTATGGATGTTAGAGTACATCAATATCGTGGAAAGCGAATTAATATGAAGCTGGATCTTGCTGATATTCTTTTTCATGAAGAATTCTTCAAAAAACTGACTGATCTTTACCCCTATTCCAGTCAAATCCATCGGACTGCTGGCTATTTTGACATTTTCGCTCTCTACCACCTCATAGCCAGGCGTTTTTGTGACACAGTCAACTATCCCGATTCTCGATACAGGAAGTGCCAATTTGTTATCTTTATACCACTCCAGAATATGTGTTGCTGATTCGCGTGTGGTTACCATTATTACTGCATTTTCATTTTTTGCAGCCCCGTTGTACATTATTTGGTAAAGGATAGCTTCCTTTCCGCTCATGGGCGGGCCTATTAGCATTATATTCGAGCCCTTTTTGATGCCCATCGTTGCATTATCCAGCTCCTTTATACCAAGAGTATAGTCACTCATCGTCTTATTACAGCCAACTGAACTCTTCTCTCACTTCACGTACAGCACGCCCTTTCCACCTACAATGACATCGCCCGTATATTTCTTATAGGTGACTCCGTCCACAGCCTCGGTGCCTTCGAGTTTGAACACAGGCATCATCTCAGCCACGGCGCCGTTGATTATTATCGTGCCCTTTGCCATCTCGCTGCCGGGTCGGCTTGTATTGCCCTCGATAACTATCTTGCCACCATTATTGCTTATTCCCGCAAGTATCCCTGCATTGCCTTTCACGATGATCTCGCCGCCGCACATATGCTCGCCCAGGAAGTCAAGCGCGCTTCCCATAACGGTTATCTTGCCGCCCCGCATTCCGCATGTTTCACCGCGGTACCCGGCGCCGAGATAATACCCTGCACTTCCTTCGATGATGAGCTCTCCACCCTTCATCTCCCTGCCTGCCCATGAGTCTGCATTGCCAGATAACGTGATCTTGCCTCCGCTCATCTTCGTGCCAAGATGCATGTCCACGTTGCCTTTTATCATGATCAGACCCGCGCTCATTCCTTCTCCTATCCTCTTCACTCGCGAGAAATTGCCTTCCATGACTATTTTTGTGTCCGCCGCTGCGCCTCTGCCTTCCACCTTTATAGAGAAAAGCTCTCCCAGCGTGGTCTTATGGTTCCCCAGATATGCTTCCAGGGATTGTATGTCCTTTTCAGACTTTCCCGCGAATTTATCGGGTGATATGTTCTCAGCTTCTACTGAGATCTTTATCTCTTTTTTGGGTTTAATGGTAACTGTCTGCATTTTAACTCACCTCCACAGGGACTACTCCTGCTTTTACGACTTTCGGATGCGTGAGATATGCATCCTGCACCATGTAGTTCGCAAGACCGATGGAGTAATAGTTCTTGAATTTGTTCCTTATATCCTTCATCATAACTTCCGTATGCTCTCCAGGCACCGACGCGTCCACCCAGAACGTCCTGCCCATTGGCGTTGCTGTTATCTGCCCGTCCTTCACCACGACCTCTCCGCCTTTTATGGTATAAGCAGCTGATGAGAACGCGCTTTTTATCTTCACATGCTCGACCGATGGGTCAATCTGGTCGGGTTTGATGTCGTATATTGCGACATCTCCATCAGCTCCTGCCCCAAGATGCCCTTTGGTTTCAAGGAGACCAAGCACTTTTGAGGAACCTGCACGCGTCATTATTGCTATTTCATTGAAATCAAGTTCACGATTGATTCCTGGGAGCTTTGTCCTCTCATTGAACACCGGAGGAAGTGTCTTTATCTCTTCCTGTCGTTTCTTGCTGCTCATAAGCAGAGCAATGACTTCGGAATAGTTCACAAAAGGACCGCCATTGGGATGGTCTGTGGTCAACAATACTTTATAGGGGTCTTTTGTGAGCAATGCGAGTTCAAGCCCAGAAGCCCACATAGCTGCATGAGAAATCGCCTGTCTGTAATATGTTACAGGCACTACACCTGATGCATCTTCAAGTTCAACATCGCCGTTGCTCCACTTTCCATGAACCAATTTTGAGAGAGTATACTGCCATGGTCCATCAGCCGTCATTGAGGTAGCACTGCCAAAGATAACCTGCCCCATGTCCGTTGTAATATTCTCACTATTGTTCAGGAAATTGGCGATCTCATCTGCCTTTGATTCAAAGTCCATCCAGTTAGTTCCCCCCATTGCATTGAATGCAATGTGGGTGACATGCATCACCTGCCTGTCCTTGCTTGGCTTCACCTGCTTTGCAAGTTCAAGAGTGGCAAGTGTGGTCCTGTAATTACCAGGCTTACCAAGATTGTTGCAGTGAAGGTGTAAGGAATGGGGAAGTCCAAGCATTTCATTGACTTTCATCAATGAAATTATAATGTCCCTCGGTGTAACATCAAAATTGGGAACAACATCGTCAAGACCTGAGACGTTCTTGCCGTATCCCCACATCTCGCCCCCGCCGGGGTTAACAACCTTGACGCCGAATCCCCTTGATGCTAAGAGCCCCCATGCGACATACGCAGCCAGTTTGTCCATGTCCTTTTCGCGCACGAAATCCATCGTGGGCCAGTTGCTCCCGAACAGCGTGAGCGCGCCCTTGTCTATGATCGGGATCTCCTCAAGTTCCTCGTGAGTGTGGCGCGCTTTCATTATCGCCTGTGCAGCTTCGAACACCGTGGTATATCCCATCTGGGCATAGCGGTATCCCATGGCATAGACGTTGGGAACAGTGTACCCCGTACACGGTCTTGTGAGCTTTGTCCTTGGTTTTATCCCGGATCTTGTATCCTCCGGGCGCATGATCCTGCCCACGTTCACCTTTGCTCCGGCTATATGGGAATGGGCATCCACGCCTCCTGGCATGACAAGCCTGCCGCCTGCATCTATTACTGATGCCTTAGTGCTCACCTTATCGACGATCTTGCCGTCTTTTATCGAAATATCGGTCTTATCACCGGCAATACCGTTCTTCGGGTCAAATACAGCGCCGTTCTTTATGAGTAGTTCCATTTTAATCACCCCTTATCTTTCTCACACGTTCAGTGATCTTTTCAAGAATTTCGATATCCGTGGGATGTTCGGGTTCGACCAGCTTCCTGTATCTCAGCGAGACGCCGTCCATCCTGTACGCCGTGCCCTCCACTTCTACGCCGCATATGGCAACGGGTATCACCACGTTCGCCACCTCTGTCGTGGGGTTCCAGTACGGGTCAATTTGCACAACCGGTATCCTGGCAAGATGGCGCACTGAATCAGCCGGGAAATGCGCGCCCGCATCGCCCGCGATAATCATCGCAGCATCTGTCTCTTTCCGTGTCAATACGTCATTCGCCGCGGTCTCACCTGGATTATAATAAGGCGCTCCGCGCGCGAAATCAACTGCTGTAGCATAACCTGTCTCCCATGCGCACACCTGCCCGAATCCTGTCACATTGTAGTGCCCGCGCATCGGAGTGATGACGAATTTTGTAAATGAGTTCAATTCCGTTGTGAGGGAGATGGCATTATCAATATTCTTGTATCTTGACATGCTCTGGGTAAGCCCCATACCAAAGAAAATCGCGCCGAATTTTGCGGCTTTTAGCGTATCAACAAGCTTCACAAGCTGCTCTTTCGTGACGCCGCCCACTGAATCAGGCACTACCGCAGCCTGTCCGGCAAGTATCGCCCGAAGAGCTGAAATAATAAGGTAATCGCTGCCCTGCTCCACCTGTATGTATTCATCCGCCATTCCCGCTGTTTCGGTCTTTCGAACATCCACGACAATGACCTTGCGCCCCTTCCTGCCCTTCTCGTTGAAAAATCCCTTTGCGAACACAGAATACCGCCCCATGTGCCTGGGATGGGCATGCACGGGATTGCTGCCCCAGAACACAACCACGTCCGCCCTGTTCTTTACCTGACCCAGGGTGGCTGACGGCAGACCTTTCTCATGCACCGCAAGAGTGGACGGTCCGTGGCATACAGTGGCTGTATTATCAATTATTGCGCCCACTTCCTCAGCCAGAAAGATGCCTTTTTTATGGACTTCGCAAAAAGCAGAAGCCCAGCCGTACATCAGCGGTCTCTTTGAGTCTGCAAGTATTTTTGCTGCGGCTTCTATTGCCTCATCGTATGATACCTCCTTGAAGTCGCCTTTTTTATCAGTGCGCATCATCGGGGCTTTTATCCTGTGGTGCCCCATGATCTTTGCAGCGCCGATCTTGCATGCATGCTTCACTTCGGTTATCTTATTATTCTCTACCGCGACCGTGATGTCATCGCACATGCAGCCGCAGAACGGGCACAGAGCATCGGTTATTACTGTCATTACTTATACCTCGCTATCAGTTCTTTCATTAAAAGTACCTTCTCACTCGTGGCATCTATCTGTGCCGGGATTCCCTTAAAACCAGGCATTCCACACCCTTTAGTGTCCGGGTCGACCACTGCGTTCGCCCACGGTCCCATGGGTATGAATGCCAGACCATCCGGATTGCCGTTGTTTTCCTTCAATTTCACAACGACCTCACCGTGTTTGGTTTTAACTTTTATGTTGCTCCCGGGTTTGCCCAGTAGCCCCGCTTCCTTTGAATTCAATTCACAGCATGCTGTTGCTTCCTGATAATCAGAAGAGGTCTTATTTTCAATAGTTACTCCCTGATTAATTGTTCTTCCAGTTATCAAATTTACTTTCAATGTCATCTCGTCCCTCTTTTTTATTGATAGGTTGTAAATTTACGTACATGTTTAAAAAGTATGTGATTTTGTTCGCGATGTATTTACAAAACTACCTGATGAAAAAAAATCAAAACCTGGCATCTGCCGTCTGTTGTACTGGCACGGAATATGCTTCAGGTTCTAATGTCAGGTCTATTTCAGGGAGTATATCCACATAATTTATCAGTTCCTGGAATATTTCATGCCTTGGACTTACGATAATGACGTGAGCCGGCGGGTGGATCTTCCTGAGCCTACCGATCGCTGCGCTCGCTTCATCCGAGAGCGGTACGATGGACGCGGCTTCGCAACAGGTTCTCAATGGGCTTTTCATAACATGGATAAGAATATTATCCGCAAAAGCCGGTTCCAATCTTCTTGCTTTATCCGCAAAAGTAAGACGTGCATACCTTACAAGGT
>JAJRAP010000218.1 GCA_028679855.1 Candidatus Methanoperedens sp. | reverse complement strand
GATAGATTAATAAACGAAAAGTTAGTATTAGCCGGAGAAGCCCGGTAGTGTAGAGGTCAATCATGCGAGGCTCTGGACCTTGCGACATAGGTTCGAATCCTGTCCGGGCTATCCCACTTTAGACCTTTTTCCTTAATTGCGAATATTTCGATATTAGAAACCTTATTTTATAACCTCACCCTTATTACTATCCATGGCAGACCTCATTATCAAGGGTGGCATCGTGCTTACCATGGACGGCGCGGTCATCGATAACGCAAGTGTGGTCGTGGATAAAGGTTTGATAAAGTATGCAGGGAAGGTGCCGAAAGAGAAAGCAGATAAAGTGATAGATGCACCGGGCTGTGCGGTAATGCCGGGTCTTATCAACGCACACACGCATGTTCCTATGACGCTTTTTCGCGGGTATGCTGATGGACTGTCTTATGCAGAATGGATAAAAAAAATCCAGATGGTAGAAACTAAACTAACTCCATCGGATGTTAGGGCTGGCGCATACCTTGGCGTTCTTGAGATGATACGCTCGGGAACAACTACGTTTGTGGATATGTATATCCATGAGGATGAAGTGGCGCGGGTGGTGGACGAAACAGGCATAAGGGCTGCCCTGGGGTACGGGATGATCGAAGGTCTGAATGAGGATGCTGAGACAAAACTTAAGAGCAGGGAGAAATTTGTGAAAAAATGGAACGGCGCCGCAGACGGGAGGATCACCACAATGTACGCGCCGCATTCGACGGCTTCTTGCTCAAAGGAGTTTTTGATTAAAGTAAAGGAACTGGCAGCAAGGGATAATTCCAGGGTGCATATCCATGTACTTGAGACAGAGGACGAACTGAAAACGATGAAAAAACGTTATGGGATGTGCTCGATAAACCTTCTGAACAGCATAGGTATGCTTGGGCCAGGTCTTCTTGCTGCCCACTGCATCTGGTTATCTGATGACGATATCGATATTCTAAAGAACAAAGAGGTTAACGTAGTCCACTGCCCCTCAAGCAACATGGCTCTCGGTGCCGGGGTTTCGCCTGTCCCAAAGATGCTTGGGAAAGGTATCAATATCGCACTGGGCACTGATGGCGCGGCTTCAAGTGGAAGTCTGGATATGTGGAAGGAAATGCGATACGCTTCGCTCCTGCACAGGCTCAAAGACCCGGCAGCGATGAAATCATCAAAAGTCCTTGAGATGGCGACAAAAAATGGCGCGCAGGCGATGGGCATAAATGCAGGGGTGTTGAAACAAGGATATCTGGCTGATATTATTATTGTTGATATTAAGAAACCTCAATTTGCCTCTTCGGATATTGTTTCATCTCTTGTAAGTGGGACTACAGGGTATGATGTAAAGACTTCGATAGTGAATGGGAAGGTGCTTATGGAGGATCGAAGGGTGGCAATTTTTAATGAAAATAAGATAATCGAGAATGCAAGGGAAGCGATGATCAGGATCACTGAGAAAAATTAAGTACAACAGTAACCATTTAGTCCCTCAGGTGATACATTGTTCACGATCGAGCATCTCCATGCGCGAGAAATACTTGATTCTCGCGGCAACCCAACGGTAGAAGTTGATGTTTTTACAGAAAACGGCTCTGGTAGAGCCAGCGTGCCGTCAGGAGCTTCCACGGGCACTTATGAAGCGCTTGAATTGAGGGATAAAGATAAACGGTATCTTGGAAAAGGCGTTGCAAAGGCTGTGAAGAATGTAAATACCGAGATAAAAGACACACTCATCGGCATGGACGTGTGCGACCAGCGCGAACTTGATATGATTATGCTGGAACTTGACGGCACGCCCACCAAATCAAGGCTCGGCGCCAATGCCATTTTGGGCGTATCGCTGGCGATTGGTCACGCAGCGGCGGATTCGCTTGGAATATCGCTTTACCGCTATCTTGGAGGTACCAATGCTTTTACGCTTCCCGTCCCGACAATGAATGTCATAAACGGAGGAAAGCACGCTGGGAACGAGCTTGCGATACAGGAGTTCATGATACAGCCCAGGGGAGCAAAAACCTTTTCAGAGGCGCTTCGCATGGGAGCGGAGACATACCACACGCTTGGCGCCATACTTGTAAAAAAGTACGGCAACTCTGCGGTGAACGTGGGTTACGAGGGCGGCTATGCTCCTCCGCTTACGAATACGACTGATGCGCTTGATGCCTTAACTAGCGCAATTGAAGAGGCAGGATACGGCAAAAAGATAAGCATCGGGCTTGATTCAGCAGCCTCAGAGTTCTACAAGAAAGGCAAATACAACATCGATGGAAAAGCATACTCTGCAGGCGACATGTTTGAACTCTATTCGGACCTTGTTAAGACCTATCCCATCCTCTTTATCGAAGACCCATTCGAGGAGGAGGCGTTCGAAGATTTTGCCGCCCTGACCGGGAAACTCAAAGACACGATAATCATTGGCGACGACCTTTTCGTGACCAATGTGGCGCGGCTTGAAAAGGGTATAAAGATGAAAGCGGGGAATGCGCTTTTGCTCAAGGTGAACCAGATAGGCACACTGTCTGAGGCTCTTGACGCTGCGGGACTTGCGCAGAAGAACAAATACAAAGTTATCGTGAGCCATCGCTCTGCAGAAACCGAAGATACCACCATCGCCGACATCGCGGTCGCGATTGGCGCCGAACTGATAAAGACAGGCGCGCCGGCAAGAAGCGAGCGAAACGCCAAGTATAATCAACTGCTGAGGATCGAGGAAGAACTGGGGAAAACAGCGCGCTATATGAGGCTTTGATATGCAATTTTTGCGTATACAATTATCCGAAGAATTTCTTCTCAGTCATCTGGGTAATTATTTTGCCCAAATGTTGACCGTGTTTCCATGATAATATTCAATGGAGTTAGGCACAAATTTCAGTAAGCCATATTCAGGATCGTTTATTCCATTGAAGTGATTTTCAAGGTATGGATTCCAGAATCTGTTTTTTGTTTCCAGGTCATCAATTAATTCAGCTTTTCCTTTGATAACCACATACGGTTTTGTTAAATCTTCCGGAATTAAATCTTTGCCGCTCCAAATTGTCAAGGAGATATTTGGATTCTTCTTTATGTCCTGTACCTTTCCCGAGCTTTTTCGTGTAGCGGCCATAAGGCTTAAATCCTCGAATCCCATTGCTACTATATAACGCACAGCGGGTAAAACTTTACCTGATTCCTCCTTCACAGTTGCAAGTGCGGCTATTTTTGGTCCTCGAATAACTTCCAGAATTTTAGTTTCTAATTCCATATATGCCACCCAATTCTACTTTACTACCTTTTTGAGGTTCTATTGGCAGTTCAAAAGAGTTGTGATATTACTGTAGGTTATATTCATTATATTGAAAAGATATTTTTTGCTTAAGCGATTGTTTGCCTTATTAACCACTCCTCTAAATTGAAACTCTGCGCCTGCCACCTACACTGTGTATTAAACCCAGAGCTTGTTATTTAAGGCAATCGATATTATCATGAGTAATTTGTCAAGAAATAATCAGAGATGCGAGGGATGGGATTTGAACCCACGAACCCCTTCGGGACTAGCCCCTAAAGCTAACGCCTTTGACCGTACTGGGCGACCCTCGCATTTTGCGCCATAGAATTGCGTAAGTTTTATATCCGTGCAATAGCTTCCAAATGAAGCTGCTCCCATATATCTTTGGCGTTTAAACAGGATACATTTTTAAATGAAAAAGATATGTTCTAACCATGAAAGGGGTTTACGTCCTGAAACTGAAAATTGATAAAGATACTGTCATTCGAGTGGGAAAACTGGGAAACATCCGGTTCAAAAAAGGTTATTATGCATACATCGGTTCTGCACTTGGAACAGGAGGTTTCAAACGCGTAACAAGGCATTTCAATGTTGCTTCAGGCAAGAACATGACAAGAAAATGGCACATCGATTATCTCTTACCCCATTCTGAAGTTGTGAGCGCCATGCTAATACCCACTGAAGAAAGTATCGAATGCAGTGTTGCAAAGGCAGTGGGAGAGTTCTGTGTTGGCATTCCCGGGTTCGGATGCAGCGATTGCTCATGCCCTGCACATTTATTCTTTTCAGGAAACGAAAGTATCATTATTAGCAACACCATTTAGATAATAACATGGACATAGGAATTATCGGTGGTTCTGGATACACAGGCGGTGAACTGATGCGCCTGCTTGCTAGCCATCATAAGGCAAATGTTGTCGCAGTTACGTCGCGAAGCAGGAAAGGACAGAAAGTAAGCGATACTCATACCCATCTTCGAAAAATTTACGACCTTGAATTTGAAGACCTGAACATGGAAAACGTGGCATCCCGCTCTGACATAGTGTTCACGGCAGTCCCGCATGGCACTGCAATGCAGGTCGTTCCCGCACTTATTAAAGCGGGCGTGAAAGTGATAGACCTGAGCGCGGATTATCGGCTAAAGACCGATGTTTTCGAAAAAGTGTATAAAATTAAGCACACAGACCCAAGGGAAGCGGTTTATGGGATCCCGGAACTTCATCCCGAGGTTTCAAAACAGAGCTTTATCGCAAACCCGGGATGCTACCCCACAGGAGCATCACTAGCAGCCGCACCTCTAGCTGATGCGGGGCTCATCGACCGCGCGGTCTTTGATTCAAAAAGCGGTGTATCAGGCGCAGGCGCAGAACCCTCCATAGTATCCCATTATCCCAACATGGCTGAGAATATCCAGGCATACAAGCTTACAAATCACCGCCACCGCGCTGAAATTGTGCAGGAACTTACGCGTCTTGATGAGAAGCTAAAAAAGATCAGCTTTACTCCCCATGTGATACCTTCAGTGCGCGGGATACTGACTACAGCGCATATTTTCGTTAAAAAAGAAATTGATATAAACGAATTAACAGATATTTATACTAATTTTTATAAAAACAATCCCTTTATAAGACTCATTAAAGGAATACCAATGCTGAGCAGCGTGCGCGGTTCAAATTTCTGCGATATCGGTTTTGAGATCGAACAGGGTAGTGACCGAATAGTTATTATATCTGCAATAGACAATCTTGTTAAAGGAGCGTCCGGCCAGGCAATACAGAATATGAACCTTATGTTCGGATTAGATGAGACGATGGGTCTGTGGACACCTGCGACAGCTCCATGAGGAACTATATGAAAGTAAAAGATGCAATGAATATTGATGTAATTACATGCAAGCCAGATGACCCTGTAAGCACACTCGTGGATTTGTTCAAGAATAACCACATAAGCGGCATGCCTGTGGTCGAAAATGAGAAAGTGGTCGGAATAGTGTCAGAAACAGATCTGCTAAAATTATTTAAGACGCCTGAAATCTCAGTTGATATGTTACTTCCAAGCCCATTCGAGATAATCGAGATGCCCCTAAGGAGCGTAATAAGGTTTGAAGAATTCAAGAAAGCACTTGAGGACATTCGTATGAAGCCTGTGCGGGATATCATGAAAAAGAAAATTTATTCCATATCACCAGATTCAACTTTAGAGGATGCATCCAACATGATGGTCAAATACAGGGTAAACAGGCTTCCTGTTATTGAAAACGGAAAACTGGTCGGTATACTGGTGAGAAGCGATATAATCAGGTGCTTATCAAAAGAACAGGAATAATTATATATGAAACACGTTGAAGGCGGCATCTGCGCGGTCAGGGGAGTCAAAGCGAACGGCATAAAGCAGGGAAAGAACGGTCTTGCAATAATGGTCGCGGATGCAAGGGAGCTTGCCACAACGGGTGTTTTCACGCGAAACAAAGTCATAGCCGCTCCCCTTATTATCACGCGGGAAGCACTATCAAAAGGAGATTTGAAAGCCATAATTGCCAACAGCGGATGCGCCAATGCGTTCACAGGCGAGAAGGGCATCGAGGATGCAAGATGGATGGCAGGGCTACTGTCAAAAAAACTGAAATGCAGCCCCGAAGAGATCGGCGTTGCATCAACCGGTGTTATCGGAAGGTATCTTGATAAGACCTGGATTGCTGGACATCTTGATGAGGTCTATGATCACATATCAAGTTCAAAAGAAGCATCTTCTGCCTGCGCT
>JAJRAP010000217.1 GCA_028679855.1 Candidatus Methanoperedens sp. | reverse complement strand
GTCCCGGTGGGATTCGAGGGCGAATTAATGATAATGACACGGGTTTTCGGGGTAATAAGCTCGTTCACGGCATCAGGGGTCAGCGTCAGCTTTTCACCCAGCGGCACGCCTACCACCTTTCCCCCTGCCAACTTTGCCAGGGGTGAATATGATACAAACCCCGGGTCAGGCACAAGTACCTCATCTCCTATATCTACCAGAGCCTGTAATGCGAGATGCAGCGCTTCAGAAGCCCCGGAAGTGACCATCACCTCATCACGCGAAACTGAAAAACTGTTATCTATCTCAAACTTTTTACTCAGGGCTTCCCGCAGTTCCGGGATGCCGAGGTTTGCAGTATATCCTGTGAATCCTTTATTAATAGCATCAATTGCTGCTCTCTTGATGTGCTCCGGTGTATCGAAATCCGGTTGACCCAGTCCCAGGTTTATGGCATTTGGTCCCGCCCCCTCGAACATCTTCCTGATACCAGAGATGTCAAGGCTCTTTACCCTCTGCGAAAACATGTCCCTCAATCAAATACAGTGTGGCGCTTTTTCAACTCAGCTTCACTTGCACCTGTCCTGACCATCAGCTCTGAAATTACGGCGTCCAGAAATACCAGCGCTGATATCTCGAACACTGTTCCAAGAGGCGCAAGTTGAGGATATCCTATCATCCGCCGTTCCTGGTAATCCTCATAATCCAGGTCTTCCTTGGGTCTTCCGGGAATAATAACCACAATATCAGAAATAATACCAAGAGAAGAGTCCTTATTCGATGTAATAGTTGCAAGTTTTGACCCGATCTTTTTCGAGATGGCGCCAAGGTTCGCAACTGAAGTAGTTTCTCCTGAACCCGAAACGGCTATGACAAGGTCGTCTGGCGCAACTGCAGGGGCAGTTGTCTCTCCCACAACATGCACCTGGAATCCCATATGCATGAGCCTCATAGCAAAAGCCTTTGCTGCTAAACCCGACCTTCCTGCCCCCATCAGGAATATCTTTTTTGCCCCCATAATATTGTCCACAAGATCTGACACAGAGCCGGTATCAAGCTTCGAGGCAACTTTCTTTATATGTTCTGCAATAAAGTTCATCGATACTTTAGTAGCTTTACAATCATTCTTTTCGCCGGTCATTTATCCTCTTTATCCTCTTTATCCTCTGCAGCTTTATATTCTATCCGCTTTATCTTCATTTCGTCAAGCTTGTTTAACTCATTATATACATGGATTATCATGCCAGGACTCCCATCCCAGTGAAGCGTGAATTTAACGCCTTTTTCCTTAAGCTGGTCTATTATTGATTTCACGAAATGGTCAAGAGCGAATTTCTTCGAGAAAGACAGCTTGAAAACCGTCCTGTATCCTCCCTTCGTTTTTGAATATGAAATCAATGTGTAACCCGCGCTCTCATACGCCGATATAGTATCGAAATTACATATTACTTCCAATTCATGGCTTACTGAGGGATCTACATTAGAAATACCGAATATGACTTGACGGATCAGTGTCTCACTGACCTGCCTGCCGAACCAAAGATTGATCTTTCCCTGGCTGCATGAAACGTTAATATCTTCACTCCCCATTTCCACAAGTGATATTTCCCTTCCATCCGTGAGAAAATCTGCAGCTTCTTTTGCATACATGGTCTCTATCATAAGCTTACAATGCTATCTTATACCTGAGGGGATATAACTATTTTGAATAAGTTAATACGAAATTAACGGCGTTTTACAAGAAACACTCCCGCAGCAATGGTAAGCAGCCCTGCAGGAATCCCGAGAACCGCCGAACCTGTGAGAATTATACTTCCAAATAATAATCCGGCAGTCGAAGGGGATTTTAGAATAATGAACACAAGCGGGAGTGGAAGAACCAGCAGTTGGGCTCCGAGTCCAATAAAGGTCCAGCCGAGAATTTTCTTTTGCGCATCGAGCCGGTTCAATCTTGCACATAATAGAGGGAACACCACAATGATGGAAAGGAGAAATATGATATAGGGGTCTACTATTTGCTGGAAGGGCAGGAACATGGTCAAAAGGACCAATATTATGACGATACCCATCGAAAGAGCAAAACTGCATGCAATTGCAGTAATTGTCTTTCTTGTAATGTTCATGTGACTAGTCCTTCTTTAAATGGACATCCATCTGGTTAAATGGTATCTCTATGCCTTCTTCTTTGAACCGTTTGAACATATCCCTGAATATCCTGTCAAGGACTGGGTGCCTATCGTCATAATGATCTATCCACACGAGAAGTTCGAAGTTCTGGGAAGATTCCGCATATTGCGTAAATCTGACAAGGGGTTTTGGCATTTTTAAGACCTTTGGAGTATTATCCACGATTTCAAGCATTATTTTATCCACTTTTTCCGGGTCTGTCCCGTAGGCAACGCTGACTGGTATCTTGACCCTTACCGTGGTGTCCGGGGCTGCATAATTTACGATGTTATCATTGATCACCTTTGAGTTGGGGATGGTGATTATCATATTATCAAGGGTCTTTATCTTCGTGTACCTGGGTTTTATCTCATATATATCTCCGTAAACCCCACTGAACTCCACCCTGTCCCCCACTTTGTAAAGCTGGTCAAGGGTAATGGTCATCCCGCCGAACACGTTCGATATCAGGTTCTGTGCAGCAAGGGCTAAAGCCAGACCTGCTATGCCCATGCCGGCAATAACTGGTCCTATTTCAACCCCTACGCCTGAAAGGGCTATCATCAAGCCGAGCATCCAGATGATATACGTTCCCGACATGTCGGCAAAAGCCACAAGCCTGTCATCCATTTCCCCTTTTGTCCTGGCAGCGATCTCGTACCCATATTCCCTGATAATCCTTTTTATGAAAGATGCGGCTATCCACGTCCCAAAAAGAGTGAGGAGAAAGTGCCTGTACCTGTAATCTCCATCGAAACTGTTCATGATCTCCGCGAGGTACGGAGTTTCGTGGATTGCATAATATACGCCCGCAACGATAACCAGAATATAAAGGGGTCTCCCTATGGCAAGCAGAATAATGTCGTCGATTCTCGTCCCGGTATTTTCTGCCTTTTTAAGGAGTATCTTTATGATCTGGTTGATGACTGCGGCTAAGAGCAGACTTGCTACAATTATGAGGATAGGTCGAAGATAGGGAGTGTAATCCATACCTGGCTTTTATTGACTTGATGGGCTGAAATATCTTTCGATTTTTTGGAAGGATTTATATCCTTTATGGAAATGGGAAGATGCTCAGGCAGGTAACTGGTAAATGATGCAAAAAGAAGAAAAGGTGGTCATAGTTCTGCTGATAATGGCGGCTCTATCACTGATCATCGCATTTTTTGGCTTCTCCTCGCAGCCAGCAGCTTATTCTATTGACTCAAAGCTGGACGAACGCGTGTATGTGGAGGGAACGGTGCTCTCAAAGCAGATGACAAAAACAGGAGATAATCTTATCCTGACGCTCTCGAACCTTGATATTAAAGTGTTCATATCAAAGAATAATGAGGCAATTGAATTGAATGATTCCTTAAAAACTGGGGACAGGGTGAAGATCACAGGCAAAGTCCAGGAGTATAAGAATGTAAGGGAAATAGCGGTCGGGAGCGCGGGAGATGTTGTGAGGGAGTAAATCCGTCTTAAAAGAGCGCGCATTAAAGTAAATATTTATACCTGTTAAGACTGTGAAAGGTACAGGAGAATAATTCATGGTCAAAATATTCTATGACAAAGATGCAAATTCAGACGTTTTGAATGATAAGAAGATCGCAGTTATCGGTTACGGCAGCCAGGGAGCAGGTCAGGCTCAGAACCTGCATGATTCAGGGCTTGACGTAGTAGTGGGTGTCAGGAAGGGAGGAGAATCCTGGACGCAGGCAAAGAACGACGGACTTTCAGTCATGACAATGGCTGATGCGGCAAAAAAGGGAGACCTTATACAGATGCTTGTACCTGATGAGGTTCAGGGAGCAGTTTATAGCAGCGAGATAGCCCCGCACATGAACCAAGGCAAGACGCTTTGCTTCTCTCACGGCTTTAATATTCATTTTAACCAGATAGTACCGCCAAAGGACGTGAACGTGATAATGGTGGCGCCAAAAGGGCCTGGTTTTCTCGTGAGGCGCACATACACCGAAGGCATCGGAGTCCCTGCGCTTCTTGCGATATACCAGGACGCAACAGGGAACGCCCGGGACATCGGCATGGCTTATGCAAAAGGGATCGGTGCCACGCGCGCAGGCGTGCTTGAGACCACCTTCAAAGAGGAGACAGAAACAGATCTCTTCGGCGAGCAGGTTGACCTGTGCGGCGGCGCGACGAGCCTTATGAAAGCCGCTTTTGAGACGCTTGTTGATGCTGGCTACCAGCCAGAGATAGCATATTTTGAAACATTCCATGAAATGAAGCTCATAATAGATCTTATCCACGAGGGTGGACTGAGCAAGATGTGGTACTATGTGTCCAATACCGCAGAGTACGGCGGATTAACGGTCGGGCCGAGGGTCATAAACGAGCAATCTAAACAGGCAATGAAAGAAGCTCTTCGCAGGATACAGAGCGGCGAGTTCGCAAAGGAGTTCGTGCTTGAGAGCAAAGCGAATAGACCTGTATTGAATGCGCTTGAGAGGCAGGAGAACGAGCATCAGGTCGAGAAGGTCGGGAAAGAGCTTAGAGCGATGATGCCGTGGTTGAAGAAGGATTGAACCGCGGATAAAGGCGCCAGCATGCGAGGTCTTGTTGATTTTGTATGCGAAGACTAACAAGAGAACAATGCTTCGGATTCCGTTAAGCGCCGCAACTGTTAAAACATATAATTTAAGCAGTGATCGGGTTTCTGTTCGTGCTGCGCAGACGGAGGAAGGGCTGAGCCGCAGATTTTTGAGGGAAGATTACTGCAATCCTGTTTTATCTTCCCAGTTCAGCATGCGCTTTTGCCAGATGCCCTGCCGCCAGCGCGCCGATGAGCGATATCTCGCCAGCAAGTACAGCCGCTGCTACTATCTCAGCCAGTTTCTTTGAGTTCGCACCAGGCGGGTCTCCTGCTCCTGCTGTGCCAAGCATTCTGAGGCATTCATGCTGCGCACCTATTCCAGTCCCGCCTCCTACTGTTCCCACAGCAAGAGAAGGCAGTGTAACAGAGCAGTAAAGCCCATCGTCTGTGAGTTCCATCAATGTCATGGTATTACTTGCTTCCACAACATGCGCTGCGTCCTGTCCGCATGCTATAAAGATGGCTGCCGCAATGTTGGCTGCATGGGCGTTAAAACCCAGCGAACCTGCGCGCGCCGAGCCTACAAGGTTCTTCCTGTAATTCACTTCAGCCATTTTCTCAGGCGTTGTTTTCAGTTTTTCCCTGATTATTTCGCGGTTTAGAACCACATCTGCTGATACTGTCTTCCCCTTGCCTGTTATTGCATTTATGGCAGCGGGCTTCTTATCAGTGCACATGTTCCCCGATAATGCCACAAGTTCCGCATCGTTCTTGGAAAGAATAAGGTCAACTGCGGCATCCGTAGCGATGGTTACCATGTTCATCCCCATGGCATCCTTTGTGTCATAGGCAAAGCGAAGAAAAACACTCCGTCCTGCCACGAAAGGCTCTATAGAAAGCAGTTTTCCAAAGCGTGTTGTTGCTTCTGCTTTCTCTTTCAGGCGCATGAAATTCTCTTTTACCCATTCAACTAATTTTTTGGCTCCAATTACATCCTTTGCCATAAAGACAGGAGCGCGTGTCATCTTATCGTCAAAAATCCTGACATTTGCGCCCGAGCTTGCTGTTATAACAGAGCATCCCCTGTGGGCGCTTGCGACGAGGGCGCCTTCTGTGGTCGCAAGAGGGATATAGAATTCTCCATTCGCATACTCGCCATTGATGCGAAGCGGTCCAGCCACACCAAGAGGCACCTGCACTGCGCCGATCATATTCTCAATGTTTCGATCCGTGACTTTTTCTATGTCAAAAGAATAATTATTAATGTGGAAAAACTCAAGTCCGGTCAGTTCCGATACTGCGGCGCGCCTGAGTTCTATCGCGGCGTTAGTATCAGGTTTCTTATCAATTTTGTGAAATCCGACCTCGCCTGTTTTAAGTTTTTCAAGGAGTCTTCTGTCCATGGGTGTTAATTGTTTTCGGTAGTTAAAAAGATTTCAGGTTCAAAGGTTTATCACAAGCTGTCCTTCCTCGCAGTATTTGAGCATCATGTCAGCTACTTCGTATGCCTGTATCATCTCAACACCCTCGATGAGTTCGTCTATACCAAAGCCTATCATTCCTGATGCCAGCTCACAGCATTTGAATTTTACACCCAGGTCAATGCATTCCCTCATGCGTTCATCGTACGGAGGTGTGCCGTGCTTGCCTTTTTTTGCGAGGATGACGCCCATGGGGCCCCAGAGCACGACTACTACATCAAGCCCTTTCTTGCGATAGTATTTTGCAAAGCGCAGGATCTCCATTGGTGCTGTGCTCTCATACACCATGTTCTTGAGGAAGAGGAGGACTTTGGAGACTTTTTTGCGCGGCATTGGATAGTATATTTTGGGGAGAGGGTATTTTAAGGTATCTGTAAAAATATGGATGATAATTACGGATGCTGAGTATCCGCAATAGTATGTTGCGCTTTCCACTGCGGTTCTGCGGGAATGTGTGCTGCAGAGATGGATGCTGCGCCAATACCATTACCTTTTGACATTGTTCCACCTGTTTATGATGAAAAATTCGATAGGAGCTCCATGCCAAGCTGCGCAGCGAGTTCAGCGGCAGATACTCTCTGCTGTGGCTGCAACTTGCCAGTTATTGAAGTCTCTTTCTCTGCCGATCCCGATTTTTCAGTGGGATATCTTGATGTTAATTGCTGCATAGTGTTTCTTTTCCTCCAAATATCTGTACTCTAAAGTATGTTTCTGTTATGAAAAACATACAAACCTTAACTCTGCTTACTTAGGGAATACATTCAGACCCAATGCCTTATCCAGGTCATGAACTTTTTTAGGGACTTCCGAAATTAAATCTCGTCCGTCGAAATTCATTTCCATCACGTGTTTTATACAATAGAAAAATTTCTTTTTCTTCAATATCAAGATCGGAAACAATAAGAATGCATCTTATCAGATTATCGTGGAAGTTATTGATGAAGTAAAAGAAATATGTGGAGACGATGTTTGCATATATACTGGCAATGGGCATACAACAACTAAGATATCTGCTGGAATGGCATTTCTAAGTCATGGTGTTATGGCTATGCGGAAACATGTTTATGTGGACAAGTTGAATGTCAGAAAGATGGTTGATGATTTTGGCTATTTGATCCTGAAGAACGTCTCTAAGATGGCATTTCCAATTGATGATATTTGCAACGCTGTGGAAAGGTCACGGCAGTCCGATTAATTTATTGGATGTCAGGTTGATTAAACCTGCTTGACTTTAAAAATCTATTTAGCGTGTACGATCAAGCCATCAAGAAACTGGAAAAACGGATGATCTAAAGGAATGGCACAGTAGACTCATATTGATAAAGAAGAAGCATCTTGTTCTGTAATTTGAGAGCCTTGAAGATGCGCTGCTGATCCTGAAGATCACCAGATTGATCGCATACATCCAGTGATCAGAAAATGAATCGATTCCTGCCGTTATGAACGCCGATGCAAAAATCGCTTTAATCGTGAGTTTATCACCTTAAATACTTAATCTTCACAATTTTTCTCTTTTCCAACGGTTCAATAGGCTGCCGTAATGCGGTCAATATTTTGTAGGGAAAACTATAATCAAGTAGCATGAC
>JAJRAP010000216.1 GCA_028679855.1 Candidatus Methanoperedens sp. | reverse complement strand
TGATGATAAAGTGGAAACTACGATAGAAGCGATAACCGCAGTTGCGAAGACAGGAAAGAACGGAGATGGGAAGATATTCGTTTATCCGGTCGAAGAGGTTGTGCGTGTCAGCACAGGAGAGCGCGGAAAGGAAGCCATTTAGGTCTGGCTTCCTTTATTTATGCCGATATTATTGAAGGAGGTTAAAGTGATGGGATAATCCCTTATTTATAGTTTGTGCTCAATCTTAGATATATTTAAATATAATAACTATCTAGTAGGTATCCGTATGCCTGATAGCAGGTTTGATAAAGTATGGGATTGAAAATATCTAAGATGCCTTCCAGGTATGTTTTTCTGGGAGCTATATTATTAGTGGCGTTAACGAATTCGGCAACTGCGGCTGAAGAGCCAAAAATAGATACTGGCGACACCGCCTGGGTGCTTATCAGTACGGCTCTCGTGATGCTGATGATACCTGCTGTGGGTTTGTTCTACGGCGGCATGGTACGGAAAAAGAACGCCCTCTCCACGATAATGTTCAGCTTTGCCATCCTTGCTCTAATAAGCGTGCAGTGGATACTGTTTGGTTACAGCCTTGCTTTTGGACCGGATGTTGGCGGAGTTATCGGGAACCTTGACCGTGCAGGGCTGATCGGAGTAGGACAGGTGCCTGATGTAAACTATGCAGCAACTATTCCTTCTATGGCTTTTATGATGTTCCAGGCTATGTTCGCGGTGATCACCGTAGTCCTGATCACAGGAGCTTTCGTGGAACGCATCAAGTTCAGCGCATTCCTTGTATTCTCTTTCCTGTGGGCTACCCTTGTCTATGATCCCATAGCTCACTGGGTATGGGGTTCAGGCGGCTGGCTTCGAACAATGGGAGCGCTTGATTTTGCAGGAGGCATTGTGGTTCATGTGAGCGCCGGCGTGTCTGCTGTGGCAATTGCGCTTGTAATAGGCGCACGCAAAGGGTTCGGGAAACTTGTAATGGAGCCTCACAGCATACCGATGACTGTCCTTGGAGCCATATTGCTCTGGTTCGGATGGTTCGGGTTCAATGCGGGCAGCGCAGTTACAAGCAGTGGGCTAGCCGTGAATGCTTTCGTGGTTACTAATACCGGTGGGGCGGCTGCAGCGCTGGTATGGATGCTATTGAGCTGGTACCACAAGAAACCAAGTGTCCTTGGCACAGCGACAGGTGGTATAGTGGGTCTGGCGACAGTCACTCCTGCTTCGGGTTTCGTTACACCTCTTGCGGCAGTAGTAATCGGCGCGGTAGCCGCGGTGCTGAGCTATTATGCAATGCTTTTCAGAATGAAGCGCAACGTTGACGAATCCCTCGATGTCTGGGCATGCCACGGCATAGGCGGAACATGGGGCGCAATCGCTACAGGCATATTCGCCACAACTGCGGTAAATGCGGCAGGCTCCGGCTTGATAGACGGCAACGCATCGCAGGTGTTAATACAGCTAACAGCAGTAGCAGCGACATGGGTATATGCCTTCGTAGTTACCTTCATCCTTGCAAAGATTATAGATGCGACAATAGGACTCAGAGTAAGTGATGAAGAAGAGTCCGTAGGCCTGGACATTTCGCAGCATGCTGAGAAGGCTTATGCGTGAGGTGAAAACCATGAAGAAAATAGAAGCAATAGTGAGACCGGAAAAACTTGACGAAGTTCGCAAGGCTCTGGAAGAAAAAGGCATCGTTGGGATGACAGTCTCAGAGGTTCAGGGAAGAGGAAGGCAGAAAGGAATCTGCCTGCAGTGGAGAGCAGGCGAATACTGCGTTGAGTTTTTGCCCAAGCTCAAGCTGGACATAATCCTGGACGACAAAGACCTTGAGACAGCGATAGCAGCGATAACAGGAGCTGCACGAACAGGTCAGAGCGGCGACGGCAAAATCTTTGTGTATCCGGTCGAGGATGTTATAAGAGTAAGCACGGGCGAGCACGGAAAGGAAGCAATATAATTCGCTTCCTTATTTTTTAACCACTGGCGAGCCTGCTATCAGGCTGCCAGCCACGTAACCAAGAATCACCCCGCTATTAAGGAAAGAAAGACCTGCCTGCGGCTTGCCCTTGATTACAAATCCCATGAGCACGGCAAAGCCTGCAAGAGCGCCAAGCATTGCGCCTATTGCCGGAAGATTCACATTCCCTATGAGCGGCAGGGTATAATAGCCTGCATCAACAAACGTATTTGCAGAGATTACAAATATAGTTAGTATAACAGCATCTCCTAGTCCCATGAAGAAAGCTTCTCTTTCTTCTGTTTACGTAAGGAACGAATACCCTCTTGCGGTAAAAAACATTACGATCGCCATCCAGCAGGCGCGGGAACTTGGAATTCTTGGCGATGACATCCTTGGCTCATGGTTCGATTTCGATGTCAGGATAAACAGGGGCGGCGGGACGTTCGTGTGCGGCGAATCCACGGCGCTCATGGCGTCACTTGAAGGCAAACCCGGTGAACCAAGGGCAAAGTACATCCATACATCAGAGAAGGGATTGTGGGATAAGCCATCAAACCTGAACAACGTGGAGACATGGGCTAACGTGCCGCTTATAATAAACAAAGGCTCTGCATGGTTTTCGAGCATAGGCACAGATTCAAGCAAAGGGACAAAGGTGTTCAGTCTTGTGGGGAAGATAAACAACACCGGTCTTGTAGAGGTGCCCATGGGGATCACCCTTCGCGAAATAATATTCGATATTGGCGGCGGCATCCCGGGCGGCAGGGCGTTCAAAGCAGTGCAGACTGGCGGTCCGAGCGGCGGCTGCATACCCGAGAGCCTGCTTAACCTTCCTGTTGATTATGAGCGGCTGACAGAAGTCGGCTCAATGATGGGTTCAGGCGGGATGATAGTGATGGATGAGGACAACTGCATGGTGGATATCGCAAGGTACTACATCAATTTCCTGCAGGAGGAATCGTGCGGCAAATGCGTGCCGTGCCGCGAGGGACTGTTCAGGCTGGGAGAGATACTCACAGATATAACGAAGGGCAGGGGAAGAATGGAAGACATCCCGCTGATAGAGGACATCTCAGGAATGATGAAAGATGCGTCCCTGTGCGGTCTTGGAACAACGGCTCCAAATCCTGTGATGTCAACGCTGAACTATTTCAGGGATGAGTACATTGCGCACATAAGGGACGGTAAATGCCCGGCTGGCGTGTGCAGGGAACTCATAACTTTCATCATAGACGCAGATAATTGCACAGGCTGCGGTGTATGCTTGAAGAACTGCCCGTCAGGCGCTATCACGGGTGAGAAAAAACAGGTGCATGTACTGGACGCAAAGAAGTGCACTAAATGTGGGATCTGCTATGATTCATGCAGGTTCGATGCTGTGAAAAAGGAGTGATCGCAATGTCTGAAAAGAATATCCAGAGGGGCGAAATGGTAACAATCACGCTCAACGGCGCCCAGGTCAAGGCTGATCCGGGATGGAGCCTGCTTGAGGCGATACGGTTCTATGGTCTTACTATCCCTACGCTCTGCTATGATGAAGGGCTTACACCCTATGGGGGGTGCAGGCTCTGTGTTGTGGAAATAGGAAGCGGTAAGAGAGCAAAGCTCGTGGCGTCATGTGTGCATCCTGTAAAAGAAGGGCTAGAGGTACGCACGCACAGCAACCGCGTGTTAAAGACGCGTAAGATGATCCTTGAGCTTCTCATCGCAAGGTGCCCGGGGTCTAAGAAGCTTCAGGACATGGCTTCGCTGCTTGAACTCAAAGAGGTCAGGTTCAGACCGCTTAATGATGACTGCATCCTGTGCGGGCTTTGCGTGCGCATGTGCGAGGAGCAGATGGCTGCTAAGGCAATAGGTTTTGCAGGAAGAGGAGGGGACAGATACATCACCACTCCTTTTGATCTGACCTCTGAAGAATGCAGGAAGTGCGGTGCATGTATGTATATCTGCCCTGCCTGTGAACTGAGGTGCCAGGGCCCGGATGCGGAAACCACACTGTGCAGCGGATGCATCAACACCGAGCCTGTTTGCGCAAGCAATTTCGATGATGCCATGTGCTTCATGGTGCCGTGTCTCTCGTGCGTGAAAAAACCGGAGGATGTTAAATAACGATTAAAATTAGAAAAAAAATTTCAGGAGGATCAATATGTCATTAACAAAAGTAAATGCAACGGCGGCAACGCTGACAAAGAACAGAACTGAAGGCTCAATAAGCTCCATAAGCGGCATGTGTGTAACATGCGTGGACGGATGCATCGGTATGTGCGAGATAGGCAAATCAGCCTATCGCGGTACTGAGGTCATCTATCCACAACCTTTCGGTATCATTACCGCAGCTTCTGAGAAGGATTATCCCATAGACCTGAGCCATTTCAATATCCTTGGTACTGCTGTGGGAGCGCATGGAATAGAGGCCGACAGCAACGTGGCGATATTCCCGAACGTAGACCTTGAGGTCAGGATAGGTAAGAAAAAAGATATCAAACTCAGGCTTCCATTCATAATCCCGGGTCTGGGGAGCACTGCAGTGGCAAAGAGCAACTGGGACGGGCTCGCGATAGGGGCAGCGATGTCAGGCATCCCACTTACTATAGGCGAGAACGTGTGCGGCATGGACCCGCAGTCCACTATCGAGGATGGAAAGGTCGTGGATTCGCCTGAGCTTGCAAGCAGGATAAAGATGTACCGCGACTGGCAGACTGATGGCTACGGGGATATTATATTGCAGGCGAACGTGGAAGATACTGTGCTTGGAGTACAGGAATATGGTCTGGAAAAACTTGGTGTAGAAACAGTAGAGCTGAAATGGGGGCAGGGGGCAAAGAACATCGGTGGTGAAGTAAAGCTCAACAGCCTTGAACGGGCAAAGCTTCTAAAGAGCCGTGGATACGTGGTGCTTCCTGACCCGACCGATCCTGATGTGGTGGATGCATATAATGCAGGCAGCTTCCATGAGTTCGAGCGGCACAGCCGCGTTGGGATGGTCACGGAAGAAGGATTCATGAAGCGTGTGGAAGAACTGCGCAACGCTGGAGCAAAGCATGTGTTCCTGAAGACAGGCGCATACAGACCCGCCGACCTTGCAAGGGCTGTAAAATATGCCAGCAAGGCTGAACTTGACCTTTTGACAGTAGACGGGGCAGGCGGCGGCACCGGGATGAGTCCCTGGAGGATGATGAACGAATGGGGCATCCCGCAGGTGGAGATATATTCGCTTCTTTACAGGTATATCAAGAAACTCGAAGACAGAGGCGAGTTCGTGCCAGATGTGGCTGTAGCAGGGGGACTAACCATGGAAGACCATATCTACAAGGCCCTCGCGCTTGGCGCCCCGTATTTCAAGATAGCAGGGATGGCGCGCGGCCCTCTTGCTGCCGCGATGGTGGGCAAGACCATAGGCAGGAAGATAAATGAAGGTAAGGTGCCTGTGTACATCAGCAGGTTCGGGAATAAAGTTGATGAGATATTCATAACCGCGCCGCAGCTCAAGAAGACGTACAAGGGCAGGTTCGGAGATATCCCCCCCCGGAGCTATTGGAGTATATACATATTTCCAGAGGCTTGCACAGGGCCTGCGCCAGCTTATGACCGGTAACAGGAAGTTCGCTTTGAAATATATAGAGAGAAGCGATATCACAGCCATCACAAAGGAAGCGGCTGAAGTTTCAGGAATTGATTATGTAATGGATTTGGATAAGGACGAAGTGGAAAATATAATGAATTCTTGATTCAACAAATCTATCATACCCTTTTTTTAAATAATATCGGGCAATTGTATGAAAATCTTGTGTTCCTGCAGCTTTTGAGATCAAACCGTGAAATATATTACTGGCAGAATGATAAAGGTCTTGAAGTGGATTTTGTGATAAAGGAAGGTCAACGGTCTTGTTTCAGGACTTAAATATTTCAACATTCCAGAAGGTACTATCATAACATCCGACCTGTTCGATGAGGAAAAAGTTGATGGAAAAAGGATACGGTATGTGCCACTCTGGTACTGGCTGCTTGAAACCGAAGAAACTTGAGCGCGCGCATGAACTCGAGGGCGCTGGCAGAAGCATCATCCATCTTGAGATTACATTTTCAACTTTTCGCTTTTCTTGATGTCGTCAAGTACCTTTCCTATCAGATTCTTTGCGTTTTCCAGATGCTTTGTACCGCTGCCTGCAAGATCGTTGAAATTATTCTGGATGAGCAACTCATTCTCCTGGACCATATAAATGTAATAAACAAGGATGCTCCAGTAAGCAGACATGCCCAAAAACCCAGCTATACCGATAACGTAGAGCTGGTCGTAAGTACGATAGACTGTCAGACCCTGCTTGTATAATATATCGATAGAAACAAAATAGTTGTATACTATAAATAATCCAAAGATAATTGGTACGATACCAATCAATAAAATGTTTGTTTTACTGAGCCTCATTCGAACACCATTATATAATATGCAAAATCCCTATATATACCTGTCCCTCTTGGCTGTTTATTCTACCTGCTTTTTTTCTTTTGCACCATTCAATTTAAACAGGTCAGCAACCGTATCCAGAAATCTTTCATCATCGTGCTCTGCGGCGCAGCGAAGGATCTTGGTGGGTTCAGCAAGGATCTGGTTGGCAAATGAATGGGTCATATCGTCCAGCACCGTGCGCTCGATGTCACCAATGGTATGCCGCGCCTTGAGCTTATTTACTGCTTCTTCACACTCTTTTTCCCTTATCTGTTCAATCCTTGAATAAAGGGCCGAGATTATCCTGTCAGCCTGCTGGCGTTTGTACTGCTTTTTGAGCAATTCGAGTTCTTCCTCGATAAGGATTTCTGCTTTCCTGGCTTCCTCTTTCCTCTTTATAAGGTTCGCCTCACTGATGCTTTTCAGGTTATCGATATTAAATAGCCTGACATCAGGTATTTCCTCCACCCTGCTCTCGATGTTCCTGGGATTGCCAATGTCTATGAGCATAATTTCCTTTTTGCGCACATCCATCACACGGGACATCAATTCATATGTCAGGACAAGATGCGGCGCTGAGGTGGCGCTTATTACTACATCGGA
>JAJRAP010000215.1 GCA_028679855.1 Candidatus Methanoperedens sp. | reverse complement strand
TGTAGATGCAGTGAAGGAACTGAAAGTGAAAGACCAGAACGACCCGAAAGCTGAAGAAGCCACTAAACTTGTGTACAGGCGGGAGTTCCATGGTGGTTTACTAACAGAAACTACAGGAAAATATGCAGGCATGGCAGTGTCTAAAATAAAAGACGCTCTGACGCATGACCTCATCGAGAAAGGGGTTGCTGACGTATTCTATGAATTCAGCGAGTCGCCTGTCGTGTGCAGGTGCGGCGCAACATGTGTTATTAAGATGGTTGAGAACCAGTGGTTCCTGAACTATTCTGACCCTTCATGGAAAGAACAGGTTTACACCTGCCTTAAGAACATGACGATCATCCCTCCTGAGATAAGGGTGGATTTTGAGAACAAGGTGGACTGGTTGAAAGACAAAGCCTGCGCACGGCGCAAAGGTCTTGGAACAAAGCTGCCCTGGGACAACGCGTGGATGATAGAGTCACTGGGCGACTCAACGATATACATGTGCTATTATATTATCGCGAAATACCTTGATAAATTCTCAGCCGAACAGTTAAAAGAAGAGTTCTTTAACTACTCCCTGCTGGGAAAAGGAACACTTGAGGAAGTTTCCGAGAAGACAGGTATAGATCCAGATGTCATAAGAAGCATCAGGTCCGATTTTGAGTACTGGTATCCGGTTGACCTTCGCACTTCGGGTAAAGACCTAATTCCCAACCATCTGCTGTTCTTCCTGTTCCATCATGTTGCGATATTCCCTGAAATGTACTGGCCGCGCGCCATTGCCATCAACGGTTTTGTATCGCTTGAAGGGCAGAAGATGAGCAAGTCAAAAGGACCCATTCTCACATTAAGATCTGCAGTTAAGGAGTACGGTGCAGATGTAACACGTCTGTATATCCTGAGCACTGCCGAGCATGTTCAGGACGCAGACTGGCGTAAAGCTGATGTGGAATCCACAAGTAAGCAGTTTGAAAGATTCTACAAGCTTGCATACGACATTATCAAATCAGAAGATACAGGTGAAATAAAACTCATCGATAAATGGATGCTGAGCAGATTACAGTACAGGATACTTGAAACTGCGGACGCGCTCAACAGGATACAAACAAGAAGGGCTGTCCAGAACGCTTTCTACATGCTCATGAACGATATGAAATGGTATGAGCGCCGGGGGGGTAGAGCTGCCTGCAAGCAGATATTAAATACCTGGGTACGGCTGATGGCTCCTTTTACACCGCATATTTGCGATGAATTGGGGGAAGAAATGGAAATGGACATGGTATCTCTGGCCAGATTCCCGGTGGCTGACGCGGCGCTTACGGATAAGGGGGCAGAACTCTCTGAAGAAATAATAGCAAAAACGCTGCGGGATATGGAAGAAATAATCAGGCTCATCAGGATAAAGCCGAAAAGGATCATATTATATACCTCTGCGGAATGGAAGAAACAGGTACTTAAAAAAGCCATAGCAATGAAAAAAGACGATGCACTTGAGATGAAAACGCTCATGAACACTCTTATGAGCGATCCAGCCATGCGGGCTTATGGAAAGGAGATCCCGAAATTCGCGCAGAAGATCATCACAGATATCCAGGGGATGGAACCTGACCTCATGAATGCCCTGCTTGATATTGATTTTGATGAAGTTTCAGCATTGAACGAAGCTTGTGACTTCATAAGTGGGGTTGTGGAATGCAATATTGAAATTTATAGCGCTGACGCTCCAGGATATGACCCGCAGAATAAAAGCCGTTTTGCATCTCCCATGAGACCTGCTATTTACATTGAATAAGTGTTCAGTCTATGGATATCAACAAACATAGTGGAGGCACATGGTGGTAAGATATGGGCGGAAAGTAAAAATAGGGGAAGCACATTTCATGTTTTGTTGCTAAAAAAGAGATCTAATGGATAAAGATGCTTCGAATAAAACGGTTCTTATAGTTGATGATGAACCAGACACACTTGAACTTGTTAAACTTGTACTTGAGAGAGTAAGAAAATTATCGGGTCTAACATAGAGCCGATCGACCAAAAATTAAATAATCAATATAGTAACAATAGTGAAAATTATGGCGGAATCAAAATTTGTAATCCCGTTCTATACAGAAGAACGATGGCAAAACTGGATAAACAAAGTTAAAGAAAGCGGTTTCAAGATCGATGATCAGGAGAAAGGGGCGGTTTTTGTTTATATGGAAGATGACGTCGTGCTTGCCTGTCTTAAGATAATTGCGAAATATGATAAGAACTCCATATCAAAAGATGATGCTCTGGGGCATATTTCTGAAATAAAGGAGATCGTCCTTAAAATGATCGAACCCATAAATGAGGATATTGATATTATGCTGGAATCGACGCAACTTTCCTTGATGGGGGTTTTTGCCTCATGTGAATGCTATGTGGAGAAGGCATTTGAAAAGACCGGTAAATTTGGCAAATTAATAAAGGGCGCCTTGGAGGCGGAAAAAGAGGATAATATGGGGGCTGCAATGGGAAATATTGCAGAGATCGGCGCTAATATCCTTGCTGGCAAGAAGTTAAAGGAAAAAGACCTTGAGGATCTCCCGGAAGGACTTGTCGCAGAATGGCTGGACGGGATAGATTCCATAAGTGCTGCCATGGTGGGCGACACAAGTTATAAAGATGACGAACCTGATGAAGGTGTTTGATCATCGAAACCCTGCGGGGCATACGTCAAGGGTTGCGCCCCTTGAGGACGCCCGTCCACGTATGCCAGTACGCTGGCATACGTGTGCACGCAATCGACTGGCGTGACAGTCGACGGTGGACACGCCCTCCCGAGGCGTGACTCGGGGTTCCCTTGACTCCGCGCATTGAAATGGGGTCAATAATACTGATTTGATATGCTGATACATGATATTCTGGGTCTTGATCCTGGCGAAAACGTATATTTTGTCGAAGATAGCTATGCAGCCTTAAAAAATAATAACCTGTCACTGCAATATCTGGAGAACATCCAGAAAGACCCTGATGCGCATCTGGAGGAGGTTGTGGATGAGAATGACCACCTTATAGGCATTATTCTATTAAGCCCTGGAAATGAAGAGTCTCCGGATGAAAGAGCGGTTTTTACGAACATAATATGCTCGATACATCTGCCAAATGATAGCAGTAAACGTTTTTCTGAAATTGCCAGGAATTTGAAATTTAATAAAACATACAGGACTGACATCAGAAAATTCACGGAAGCTGTAATTGAATACTATTCTTATGCCCTTGTGAACAGGCAATTGTGCGAGAACTGTATCAACACTAAAGAGCCATATGAGATGGTCTATATTCCGGGCAGGAATACCAGGTTAAAGGCGATAATTGAAAAATATGAACTTCACGGTGAAATACTTGAAATATGCTGCGGGAACGGTATGTCCACACTGCCTCTGCATGAAATGGGATATGACCCACTGGCTATAGATTACGACAGGTGTCAGATATGCCAGGGTCTTGAGCATAATGTTCTATATCCCGGAAGAACATTAGTTCTTGATGCTACAATGCTTTCTGAATTTTTCGCGGAAAAAAGCTTCGATACGATCGCGGGTTTTATGCTCGGGACGATATATTCTTTCAACAGGGGAATATGGGAAAAAATGATCAGTGAGGCTGTAAAACTCCTTAAGCCCGGGGGGATGATCCTGCTTACCGTAAATAAGAAGGAAGAGATGGAAATCCTTTATTCTGCCCTTAACAAAGCCCATATCACCGGAAAAATGATAGATAATACCGATGAAAAGGGTATATACGACCAGTGGCTGTACGTAGGGACAGGATAACATGCCGCGCGACCGCAGAGACTATTATTACAGGAAAGCAAGGAAAGAGGGTTACCGCTCGCGCGCAGCATATAAACTCAAACAGATAAGCGAACGGTTTAACCTCATAAATAAAGGGAGCACTGTCGTAGACCTGGGAGCATCTCCGGGAGGCTGGTGCCAGATCGCCAGGGAACTATCGGGTGGAAAAGTGGTCGGTGTGGATATTCTACCTATAAATGAGATCGAAGGTGTGGAGACGATAAAGGGGGATATCCGCCTTGATTCTACCATTGAAACGATAAGAGGGCTTATCAAAAAAGAAGGTGCAGACGTGGTGCTGTGCGATGCGGCCCCAAACCTGTCGGGGAGCTGGAGCTACGATCATGCCCGCTCCATCGACCTCGCAACATCTGCTCTTCTTTGCGCAAGAAAGATCTTGAAACCAGGGGGCGGGTTTGCCGTAAAGGTGTTCCAGGGTGATATGTTCCCGGATTTCCTGAATAAAGTGCGCGGGTATTTCGAGAAAGTTCAGGCTTTTTCTCCTCAGGCTTCCCGCAAGCAGAGCGCAGAGATCTATGTTATTGGAAAGCAGTTGATAAATGATGCGGTAAAATTGAATGAGGTGTACACCGTTACCATAGAGGATGTAGGGGCAGACGGGGACGGGATAGCGAAGATCGATGATTTCGTGGTATTCGTGAAAAGAGGGAAAGTGGGGGAGACGCTTAAAATACGGATACGCGATGTTAAAACCAGATTCGGTTTTGGGGAGATAATCCCGTAACGGATTTTTTGATACCGTTTATAGTCTTCCGCCGAACATATGATAAAAACAACTAACACGCTAAGGTCGAAGATATACGATATGGTATGAAGCG
>JAJRAP010000214.1 GCA_028679855.1 Candidatus Methanoperedens sp. | reverse complement strand
TGATCATTATTCATTATTATTAATTTATATTTGTTATTATAGCTGTTTTAATTAAAATAAGACTTCTTGGCTATTAAAATCTATAATCATTTATATGCACCCAAATTACATTTCAAGTTCTGATACAAATTTATAGACTAAAACATAGCTTAATTCATCTAATTATCTCGAAATAGCTTGAATCGAGCTTTATTCCCAATCCTCCTACTTAATTCTCTCCAGCAACACATCCGCAGGCTCGTATGCGTATGCGCGCCCCTCTACTTTCGCCATTTCAGCCTCAGTCGGCACAAGCTTGCCCTCGCAGGCGGCTTTGAGCACTGCCTGGCAGTAGCGCTTCAACTGCGCCTGAGTTTTTTGAGCGCCGAAACGCCTGCGTCGAGTTTGGTGAAAAGCTCCTCAATTTTAACATAAGATCACCGGTTGCATACATCAATAGCCGCAGAAAGAAGATTTATCAGCAAATATTGCCTTAACTCCTCAAAGTTTGTCATTATCTTAACGATTAATACCCTCAAGGTCAATATGGTCGCTCATGGCTAAACAAAAAGACAGGCATGTTATGGAAGCGCTCGGAAAGACGCGTATAGTTGTAGAGAATGGCAGGGTGGTTGAAGTGGGAGAACCCCGGACAGAGTACTGCCCCATTTTCGATAAGGTGCGCGGGATCAAGAAATTCACATCAAAGACAGCAAAGGATAATATAGAGTTCCGGATGAAAGATTTCGGCATTTTCACAGAGGACAGGGCGATCGAGATGGAAATATTCGTGGGTTTTGGCGCGAGTGAGACTTTTATGACCGGGCTAAGGCGCGGGCTCATGGACACCTGCGTGACCGCATGCGATGGAGCAGGGACAGTGATCACAAGCAATCCGAAACTGGCACAGGGCATGGGTTCCCGCATATCGGGACTTGTTGAGACAACTCCAATACCAAAGCTCATAGAGCGGATACAGGAAGTTGGAGGTATCGTGCTTGATCCGGAGAACGCGACTCTTGACCAGGTTGCAGGTGTGAAGAATGCCATAGAGCTAGGGTATAAGAAGATAGGCGTATCGGTCACGAATGCAAAAGATGTGCGAGCTATCCGAGAACTTGAGAAAAAACACAAGGTGCATGTAATAGCTTTTGGCGTGCATACCACTGGATTTTCACAGAGCGAGGCAAAGGAATTTATCGACCTTGTGGACATGACCACAGGATGTACCTCGAAATGGATACGTGGGTGTATCGCAGGAAAGACCATAGCTCAGTTCGGCACTGCAATACCTGTATTCGCGATCACCCAGTGCGGGAAGGAAATGCTGTTTGAGAGAGCAAAAGAGGTCACAGACCCAATACTTATCAATACGATGAAGCTGCCTGTTCAGCCTGATGAGAAGCAGCCAAGACCGCTCATATAAGATTTCATCTTTTGACAGACTTGCAGCCCACAAAATTACTTCAGCCTCTCCATCAGCGGGTCATTCACTCCCACAGCATCAAAAGCTCTTGTCCTTCGCAGACATGATTCGCATACCCCGCAAGGTCTCTCCCCTCCAAGGTAGCACGACCACGACCATTCAAGCGGTGCGGCTATCTCAATGCCCCTTTTGACTATGTCGGTTTTGCTCATGGCTATGAGCGGTGTATAAACTTCGGGGTGCGTCAGGGTGCCTGTTGTCAGCATCCTGTTGAAGCTCTCCACGAACTCAGGCGTGTTATCCGGGAAGGTAGCTGCTTCCTCTGCATCGAATCCTGTGACGACCATGTCGAACCTGAAATTTTCAGCAAGCGCCGCCCCGATTGAAAGAAAGACGACATTGCGTGCAGGTACCCAGACCTGCTCAGCTGTTTTTTGAGTGACATCAGCATTATCAAGGTCATATCGTGAAATTTTTGGCATTTCCCCCCCGCCTGTGAGCGCGCCACGAAAATTTTCGTACCAGGGAAGTTCTATGAAAATATGCCCGACCATGAACTGTTCGCAGATCGCTTTTGCAAATTCTATCTCTTTTTTTCCGGCTCTTTGCCCGTAATCAAAGGTCACGCACAGCACTTCATCACACCTGTCGAATGCTTCCTTGAACGCAACAGTGGAATCAAGACCAGAGGAGAGAAGGACTATGGATCTCATATACTGCACCATTGATCCGGGAGATATTAAAACCTGACTCAAAGCATTGGGATAAAGTGAATGTATGAACTCCATTTTTTTCTGCAAATCTTTTAGCATCTGCGGTAAAACCGGTTTTTGACATTACGGCATAATGGTTTATTCGCTCCTTGTTTTTCCACTCCACATATTCAGATTTCTGTATCAGGTCTTCTATAACAGATCTATCCATTTTCTTGTTCTGCCATTTGCATTCACAAAATAAGATATCGCCAGTCTTTTCATTCAGAGCGACGATATCGATCTCTTTTTCTTTATGCCACCATTTCCCCCATTTTGTGAAAAGCGGCAAATCTCCTCCGGGAGATTTGCTCTGAAGGAGTTCTGTTGATATGTCTTCAAAAATCAGACCCACGTAGTTGTTGAAATCCTCTTTTATTATATTATAAACTATTTCCGGTTTTCCGATCTCTATTAG
>JAJRAP010000018.1 GCA_028679855.1 Candidatus Methanoperedens sp. | reverse complement strand
ATACAGCATGTGTTTATACTATATATAACTTTCTATTTAAAATTTTAATGTAATATTTATATAAAATAAAATTATTTTAATTTTAAATATTAAATAATTCAACAACTAACTAAATGACCCCGCAGATATAAAACTATATTGTTTCTTATTTTTCCTGGGAAATAAACCTTTCGAACGTTTTCATGATAGCCCCAAAAATAACAATAGCATACCCGCTGCCATTTCAGATAACTTTAATCCAGGCAGGGCTGCCTGAGGGAGGCTGTATATGCGTTCCATTAACCTCTGATAGAAGGCAGGCGTGTATCCAAGACCCCACCGCATGTAGCGATCGCCAAGAATTATCGATTTGTTTTGCCTATCTAAGAAGTTAGTTATATATCCGAGTGAGTCTATGACAAAGCCCAATTAAGGTGATACTATGGATTTTACCGTTAATGGAACATTCAAAGCAGGATTAAAATGGGAACACTTCTCCAAAAAAGTAACATCCCAGAATAAGAAAAACGCAATAGAGAAAGCATATTCATTGATAGGAAGCGAACACGGGCTTGAGCGCCGGTTGATAAAGATAGAAGGAGCGGAAGAGGTCAAAGCATGAGCGATGCCGTATTGACACAGCAGCAGATTCAGGAACTTGCAGGACGGCATCAGCAGTACCAGTACCAGGCTGAGGCGATAGGTAAGCAGTTAAATATGTTAAAAGTGACACTCAATGACCTTGAGACAGCTCTGACAACAATTACAGCACTGAAAGACGAATCTGGTGGAAAAGAAACTCTTGTGCCTATCGGTTTTGGGTCATTTGTAAATGCAACGCTTGCAAGCACAGATAAAGTCGTAATAGGTATTGGCGCAGGTGTAAGCGTTGAAAAGAAAACAGAAGATGCTAAAGTCTTCCTTGAAAAAAGGAAAGAAGAACTTACTAAATACTTTGAACAGATGAACAGCGCTTTTGTTAAGATCGCAGAAGAGATGCAAAAAATCGAGAAAACAGTTCAGATGCAACAGCAGTCACGCAAGCCCGTGAGTGCCGAATAAATATGTTCGATAAGCTCAAAGAAAAGCTCGGTGGTTTCAAAAAGATCCTCGGTGGAGCAATAAAAAAAGAGATAATAAAAGCGGAACCACATGTCAGGAAAGAAGAAACTGGAGTAGAAGCACCAAAAGATCATGAAAAGATCGGCCTGATCCAGAAAATTAAAGCCGCTGTTATTGAGCAGGAATTCATCATAGACGAGAAAAGCCTTAAGGACCCTATGTGGGAGCTTGAGATGGCACTTCTTGAAAGTGATGTGGCTTTGCCTGTTGCTGAGAAAATAGTGGATAACGTTAAGAATGAACTCGTGGGCAGCCGCAGGAAGATCGGGTCTGATACGGGGAAGATAGTGGAAAACTCCCTCAGAAATGCCATCTCAAAGGTAATTTCTGTGGATTCTTTTGATTTTGATGCTTTCATTAAAAGCTCCGCAAAACCTGTAACTATCGTTTTCGTTGGAGTGAATGGTACAGGCAAAACTACCACCATAGCAAAGATGGCAGAGCGTTTCAAAGAGCAGGGATATTCAGTGGTGATCGCTGCAGCCGATACCTTCCGCGCAGGCGCCATCGAACAGATAGAAAGGCATGCCGAGTCACTTGGAATAAAGCTTATAAAACATCAGGAAGGAGCTGACCCGGCTGCGATCGTATACGACGCGATCCAGTTCGCAAAGGCTAAACACAAAGATGTAGTGCTTGCTGATACGGCTGGAAGGATGCACACTAACATCAACCTGATGGACCAGTTAAGAAAAGTGTGCAGGGTGAATAATCCGAACCTTATCATTTTCGTGGATGAAGCAATTGCAGGAAACGATGCTGTTGAACGCGCAAGATTGTTTAACGACGCAGTGACATTTAATGGCACCATATTGACAAAACAGGATGCAGATGCAAAAGGCGGGGCAGCCATATCCATTGCATACACCACTGGCAAGCCCATACTGTTCCTGGGTGTGGGTCAGACATATAAAGATCTCGTCAAGTTCGACCCAAACTGGTTGCTTGACCGGTTATTTGAATAATTTACCGAATATATAAATATTTCTGTCCATATTCGTACAAAAACGAACATTACTTATATTACTAGAACCATTTAGAAATCATGGGTCACGACCGGAATTTGATGATCTTTTCTACCGAAAACGGTATAGTTGCCCTAAATAGCCCTGTCAAGTTGAAAATACTTGAGATGTTGAGAAAAGGAGCCGCCTCATTCGATGACCTTGTGGAGCAATCCGGAAAAGCAAAATCAACCATATCTGTGCACCTGGATGACCTTGAAGAACAAAATCTTATACTGGAAAAATCATCTCCCAATGATAAAAGAAAAAAATATTTTTATCTGAATTCGGTGTGCCTTGCCTATTCAGAAATGCCTATGATGACGCACTATCAAAAGAATATGGGTACCTTTGAGACATCTGCGATGAATGGTGATTCTTTAATTATGCATATTTTTCAAACAGTCAGATATGGTATGGAAGCATATGGTTTTGATCCGAAACCTATCATGAAAAGGCTGGGAAGGGATATAGGCACCAGGCTCGGAACTGAGTTCAAATCAAATATTGCATCGGGATTATTGCAGGAACTTTCTGAATTCTGGAGATTACATAAGCTGGGGAATATGAAGATAATCAACAGTAGCAGCCCTGAGGTAATGGTAACGGGATGCTACCACTGCAGTAAGATGCCCAACGTGGGAAAAACGCTCTGCTCCATGGACGAAGGGATTTTAGAGGGCATCTTTTCAAGCAGGCTTAACATTGATTATACCTTCAAAGAAACAGAATGCTTCGGTACGGGGTATCAACACTGTAAATTCATTTTTCATGGAAATTTGTAATAATTACACTTCAGGTCGTGTACATGGCATTGATCTTGACATAATCGTATGTCAGGTCGCAGCCCCATGCCGTGGCACTATTTTCACCGATCCCAAGTTCCACCTCGATGAGAATCTCCCTGCTCTCCATGATGCTCTTTAGCTCGTCAAGTTTTCCTTCTATTATCGTACCTGAATCAACAAGAACAGCCTCTTTATTATTTCCAGAGAACTTGAGTGAGATCCTGTTCTGGTCAACCTCAGCGCCTGAATACCCGGCTGCTGCGACCACCCTTCCCCAGTTCGGGTCTTTTCCATATATTGCAGTCTTCACAAGAGGCGAGCGAACTATAGTCTTGGCAGCAGATCTTGCATCCCCCTCTGTTCTTGCACCGCTCACTCTTACCTCTATCATCCTTGTCGCGCCTTCGCCGTCTTTAGCTATCATCTTTGCAAGACTTATGCACACACGATCAAGCCCATCCTGGAACGTTTTTTCATCGCAGTCCCTGTACCCTGTGGCTGTAAGGAGCGCCATATCATTGGTGCTCGTGTCGCCGTCCACCACTACCATGTTGAAACTTTTATCAACTGCTTTTTTCAAGCAGACATCAAGTGCCTTCTTTGACAAACATGCATCTGTGAATAGAAAGGCAAGCATTGTTCCCATATTGGGTTCGATCATCCCTGAGCCTTTGGCTATGCCTGCTATGCGCACACCGTTGTCAAGTTCAACTGCAAACTCTTTCATTGAGGTGTCTGTGGTCATAATTGCACGAGCGCAGGCAGAAGATGCTTCTTTTGAACTTGATATGTGATCGTAGACCTCATCAAGATGTCCAGCAATCCAGGTCTTATCCAGATACCTTCCGATAACACCGGTTGATGCAACGCCGATCTCTTCTGGGCTGCATTTCAGTTTTTTTGATAATACCCCGGCCATCCATCTTGCATCATCGATGCCCTTCTCGCCCGTGAACGCATTGGCGCATCCGCTGTTGGCAATTATGGCTTTCAAATCT
>JAJRAP010000213.1 GCA_028679855.1 Candidatus Methanoperedens sp. | reverse complement strand
TGACATGGCTTACAATACTTGGCACGGCAGTTCTTGTGCCGAATACACTTGCAACGGTATTCAGCAACCCGGCTTTCAATATGGGACCTGATGATAAATGGTGGTATTCAATTCTTCTTATAGTATCAACTGTATTATCCACTTATCTTGCATACTGGTGGATAAAAAGAAAAGGGTTGTTCCCACTAAAAGTGGATTAATCATTTTTTAAAGTAATCTTTTAATGCTATCGCAACAAGCAACAACATAACAGCGGCAGCAAGAACCATGATTAGCCAGATGCCATTACCCTCTTGTTCTTCCTGAGTTTGCGCTGTTGCTGCAGGGGTGACAGCGGTTTTCGCAGGTGTTGGCGCTGCAGTGATAATAACAGGAGTTGTGGTTGCTGTTTCAGCCTTTATTCCAGTAACGTCTCCCACTGCTATTTTGACATTTCCGGCAGCATCGATCGCTGCATATGCAAATTTTCTGCCGTCGAGGCTGAAAGACGGATTTCGCTGTTTATGATCTGCATCGATAAACAGTCTTCTGTTAGTGCCGTCCTGATCGATCGCAAACAGCTTTTCTCCAGATGACATTACGTTTTCGTATGAAACAAATACTATCGTGCCGTCAGGTCCCCAAACTGGATAGTTCTTCTTTATCTCATCGAAGGTGAGCTGTTTTCTGGCAATTCCTGAAATTTCCACGGTGAAAAGTTCCTCTTTGTTTTTTGTCTCAGGATATGATACATACACTATGCTTTTGGTGTCAGGGCTGAAGGATGGGCTCCATTGTTTAAAGGAATCGTCCATCAACAATCTTTTGCCAGTTCCGTCCGCATTTACAATATAAATCTTCGGGTTCGCAATCTCGTCCAGCGATGTATATGCCAGAAGACTGCCGTCAGGGCTCCACGATGGAGCACCCCATGCCTGCATGTATTTTTCAGAGTCTCCTTGCCTGGTATTATCGGGAATAAGTTGAGCATTTCCTGTGCCGTCAGGATTTATTACAAATATCTTCTCCAGTCCGTCATTTCCAAAAGAGATATAAGCGATCTTATCCTTTCCCCATGCAAGCCCCCATTTTTTATTTGCGTCTTCTGTCAGCTTTTTCTTACCTGTGCCATCGGTGTTTATCACAAAAACCTGCTGCAAACGCACTTCATCGTAGGCAATATACGCTAATTGCGTCCCATCCGGGCTGAGTACGACATCCCACAGGTCTGTTTCAGGTATATCGAGTTTCTTTACGTTCTCAACGGAAATTGCATTGACCCCACCAGCCAGTATCAGCAGAACGATAGCGCAAATACAGGCCGAAGCTAATTTATTCATCACATTTAAAGTTGTATGCGAACCTTATTAAATGTTACGCAATAATTTTACGAGGTAGCTAACCCGATAGCTTTGTTCGTTTTCTTTATTGAGCGCATCCCGTCTTTTTCTATCTCCAGAAGCGCGCGTATGGCATCCACGTTCTCAGGGACAACGTCTGATTCCTGGTGTATCGCCTGGAAGAAATACAGTTCTCCTTTGTTAATAGCTATAGAGTCCTTCCACACTACGTTCTCCCACATATCACCTCTGGGTCTTCCCATGTCCTTTGCTAGTTCCATAGCTTCTGCTGTGGATCTTATCCTGTCTTTACTGCTCACGAGCCTGATTCGCGGTCTTTTTCCGAAAAGCGCAATAACATCGTCTTCAGAACACTTCTTTTTAAGTTCTATGTTCAGTGCGTGAAGGTGCATGAGAGTAGTAGATGTTTTCACAGCCATAGTGGTGATGTCGATGTCAGAAAGGATGGAGTTAACATCAGGTCCGTGGTGGGATGGAAGTTTTATTGGGTCAGGAATGAGTGCATTGATGGGTCCTGTCTTTATATCACCAGGGTCTGCTGCCCTCCTCATAAGAGTTACACGGGCTTTCCTGACGCCGTATGCAGAATCAAGAGCATACAGCACCCTCACGAGCCCTGTTGTATTACATGAGACCACTCTGGCGAACTGTCTGCCAGGAGCATCACTGTAATTTGCTTCAGAATTGAATGAGAATCCGGTCAGTTCATGATCTTCCCCGCCCTGCCAGATGGCTCTTACGCCGTGTTTTTCATACAGCTTCTTGTATTCCTCTCCGGTATCGCCAGGAGTGGCGTCAACAACGATGTCAGCATTTTCAAGCAGGTCATCAAGCGTCCCGCTGACCTCGATCTTTGATTTTTTAAAATCATCGATGTTCTCTTTTGTAGCTGCATAGAGCCTAAAACCCTTCTCAAGCGCCATTCGCGCTTCAAAACTCGGGCGGGTTTTCACGACGCCGACTATTTCCATGTCGTCCTGCTCTGCCACCGCATCTGCCACGCGTTTTCCTATCGTTCCATAGCCATTTATAGCAACTTTTACCGTCATTATATTCCTGCCGTCCAATTATTTATCCGTCTATTATAGCTTCCTGTTTTGTAATATTGACGTCTTTTATCCTGCCTGAAACAGTTTTCTCCTCTCCAAGCATTCCGTAAAGTTTGATCGAATCTGCGTTAACTTTTATACGCACCACGTTTTCCATTATGGTGCTTCCCTTGAAGATTATCCTGAGCTCGCACATGGCTCACTCAACGCCCTGAATAATATTAAGATTTATCATATCCTGCAACTATATTGGGGTGGAGACATTGATATTACTGAACTGAAGGGACTGATAATACCAGATTATACGGTAATGGAGGAACACTCGATCATAGTTGACGGTGACTTTCTTGTAGGTAACTATGCTGAGCTGGGCTTCGGACTGATAGGAAACAGTGTGGTTGCGGGGGAGCATGTTAAGATAAACGGGAATATAATATGTGAGAAGGATGTAAGGATAGATATCTGGTCAGAGATCGCGGGTGATGTCAGGACGAAGACGGACGCGTATCTGGGGGAGTTTGTAAATATCAAAGGAAAGCTCCATGCCGCAGGCAGTCTTGATGTGGGGAACAATGTTAAAATTGACGGTGGTTATGATGTAAAAGGCTGGATAATCGTACGAAACCCTCTTCCTATTTTAATGTTCATTTTCTTCTATCTGATGGCGCTTCTGCAAATGGGGAAAGAAGAGGAGGTTGAAAAAGCGCTTGAAGATCTTTTTTCAGAAGATGCTCCTGCAAACAGGGTGATGTCGATCCCAAACAGGACAAGGATGGACCTTGAAATGGTAAAGACCACCACGAAAGCTGTGATCGGAAACCACTGCCGTATGCTTGGCAACATCCGCGCCCGTTCAATGTCGATGGGGAATCATGTTACACTGTTCGGAAGTGTTCGTACCACGGGAGCTATTTCCATAGGTTCAGGATGCACGATACATGGAAACCTTGATTCGAGGGAAACGGTAAGAGTAGGAAGGAACTGCAGGATTCTTGGCAAAATAACTTCAGCGTCCATAATATTGCATGAATCTGCAAAAGCAGATGGAAGTTTGATCGCAGCGAATGGTGTCACCATAATTCAGGACGACCTTGAAGGTTTTAATGACATTGAAAAAAATCTGTTCTATGGATTTATGATGCTTGAGGAGTTGTAACTCAGGGTCGCGCCTGCAGGATTTTTATGGTTTTGCATGTCGGCTCAGTTGAGAAGTCTGTTAAGGTGTCAAAGCGTTGAGAAAAGCCTTAAAGGATTTGCAATTTCTCTGAAG
>JAJRAP010000212.1 GCA_028679855.1 Candidatus Methanoperedens sp. | reverse complement strand
TTACTATGGGCAAAAAGATATTCAAAAGCAGTCTATGGAGAGAGAACAACAAATTGAATTGATAGACCAATTTATAAAAGAAGAATTGCAAGGAATAAATGAACAAATATTAGAAAAAGAAACTAAAATTAAAGATATTTTTAAAACGCTATATAACCTGCGAGAAAAAGTTAAGAAAAAAGGAGATTATGATGCTAAAAAAGCATCCCTGGAGGATAAGATAGCGATATTTGAAAAGATGAAAATAGCGGATAAACTTCAGAAAGATGCAAACTTCAAAAAAGATGAATTAATATTAGAACGCGTAACTAAATTCACTAAAAATTCAAAAGAAAATTTATCAGATTTCAAAGAAAAAATTGAAAATGGCTTCTCTGCTATAATTCCAATATCTTCAAAAGAAAATCCAAATTTATTTCAAGAACTTGAAACTCGTATTTTGAACTTAAAAGAAACTTGGTGTGAGCAAATAGACGAGATTGAAAACAGTGGGAATATTTCATTTGAAGAATTTGAAAAATTAAAATCAAAATTTTTTGAGGCAAGAGAAAAAGTACAGGAAGAAATTGCCAAAATTAAACGTGAGATAGACGTAACTGAAGTCTCACCAGATGATTATGGCAAATTTATAAAGGAACTTGAAAATGTGAAAGTAATTATTTCGGAGATCGAAAAATACAATCGTACAATATCGCAGCTCGAAGAGCAGAAAAAAAGTCTGTATTCGGAATTACAAAAATTATGGTACAAACAGTGGTCTGAAAGGATACGAAAAAAAGAAGAAATTAACACATCACAAACTGTAGTGCAAATCGATATCGAATACAAAGGAAACAAAAAAACTTATTCGGAATTTATTATAAATTTTTTTAAAGGAACCGGACTTCGGGCGAATAAACTTGAAAAAATAACCGAAACCTATTCTGATAATATAGAATTATCTAATTCTCTGGAAAATAAAGATAATTTCAAAAATATTGGCTTTACTGATAGTGAATGGTTCAAGTTTAAAGAAAGATTTCAGGAACAAGAGGAAGTTTTATCTTTGTTCCGTGTTCCAGATTTAATCGAAATCAAATATAAAGGAAGATCCATTCAAAAACTTTCCCTGGGCCAGAGGGCTTCTTCATTGCTACTATTGCTTCTTACACAAGAAAATTCACCTGTGATCATGGATCAGCCAGAAGACGACCTTGATAATCAGACAATATACGAAGGACTGATTAAAAGAATTATAGAGGTAAAATCCAAACGCCAGATAGTGTTTGCTACACACAATCCAAATATCCCAGTTCTTGGTGATTGTGAACAGGTCGTTATTTTTAAAAGCGATAATGAAAAAATAAAAACTGAACACGGAAGCATCGATAGAAAATATATCCAAGAAAATATAGTGGATATTATGGAAGGTGGAGAAGAAGCTTTCACAAAACGTAAGGAGATTTATAACCAATGGACACTTTAGAATTGCTGGAGCTAATTGAAAAAGGTGAAGATTCACAGACCCAGTTCAAAGAGCGATTTGATAGCATAGATTCTTTGGCAGCAGAGATATGTGCCTTCAGTAATTCAAATGGGGGCAACATTTTAGTAGGTGTGTCTGATGAGGGCGAAATCATCGGATTATCAATAGAAAATGTAAAGAAACTAAATCAATGGGTATCTAACGTATGTTCTCAAAAGATTGATCCACAGGTAAGTGTAACTACTCAAACCATAAAATACATGGATAATATTGTTATGGCAATCAATGTTCCAATTGGAACGAATAAGCCTTACATGGCGAATGGAAAAGATATTTGGGTGAAGGTTGGATCAGATAAAAGAAGAGCTAAACGGGAAGAAATCCAGAGATTGCTTCAGTCTTCAGGGCACCTCTATGCAGATGAAATGACTGTGGATAATACGGATTTAGGAGATATTGACCTTGAATTGTTCAAATCCTTTTACGAACGCAGGACAGGTGAAAAATTCGAAAATCTCAAGATTCCAGTTGAAAATGTCATGTCAAACCTGAAATTGCTGGCAAATGGAAAATTGACGCTTGCAGGCATTTTAATGTTTGGCAAAAAGCCACAAGAAAAGAGACCGCAATTTGTAATAAAAGCAGTTTCATTTTACGGCAATTCGCCAGCAGGAAATGAATATCGGGATAGTAGGGACATAAGTGGGAATATCCCTAAAATGTTCGATGCTGGTAGATTATTCCTGGTAAATAATTTGAGAAAATTGCAGAAAAACCAACACTTCGATACAACTGGCATTCTTGAAATTCCTATAGAGGCTATAGAAGAGGCTCTTATTAATGCGATAGTTCATCGTAATTATTTTTTATCAAGTAATATACGAATTTTCATTTTTGATAACCGGGTTGAAATTATAAGCGCAGGGACATTACCCAATACCGTCAGTGTTGAATCAATGAAGATGGGCATACACATAGAACGAAATCCAATTTTAGTTTCTATACTCAAAGACATTGCAGGAATGCCGTATCGTGGGATAGGTACAGGTGTTCAGAGAATTCTCAGTGAATGCAAGAAGGCTAAGATTAAGGTAGATTTTTTCAACGAAACAGAAGCTGAACAGTTTAAGGTCATTTTTTATAGGAACATTGAAAAATAATATGAATCTGATATTCTCAATTTCACATGAACCTGATCCCTTTCGGCATCTCTCCAACCTTCTCCCTGAACGCATCCGGCCAATCAAGCTCCTCAAATCCCTTCTGCGCCAAAAACGTACTCGCCCACCTCTCAAGACCGATGCCTGAACAGCCGCTCCATACCTCTTTCCCAGACTGCGATTTCACGTTGAAGCCCTTCGGGTATTTATCCCCGTTGATGCTCAGGTTCTGGAACTCAAGCCATTCGCCGTCTTTCCCGCGGTAGGGCAGCGGCGCTTCAAAATCAATAGTTCCTACGTCCTTTTTCTCAGCCAGCCCGGTCAGACCTTCCTGCGCCATGAACCAGGGCGTCACCCATGCCATCCTCCATTCCAGTTCCAGGATGTCGTTGAATATGTGCTTATAGCATTCCTGCATTTCTTTTGAGTGGGCTGCGACCTGTTCGGGTGTGCCTATGAATACAAGTTCAATTCTATGGAATTCATCCACCCTCTCCATGCCGTGTATGCCTCCGCTTTCGTACCTGTGTGATGTGCCAGAGCGATCGAACACTTTTATCGGGAAGGAATCCTCAGCAATGGTCTTGCCCTGGAGGTATGGCCAGAAGGAGGGACACTGGGCATAACACAGGGCGCCAAGGGGCTTATCTATTTTTTCAGCTATGAGGTCGATCGGCACTTCAAGTGTGACCTTGTAATTGTCAATTACTTCCTCCCAGAAAGCCGGGTCTCTTGTCTTCGGGGCGCAGACGTAGTATATCTCTGGATAGACGCCCTTTGCATGCCCTGAGTGCTTTAAAACATCCCAGGGGTCAAGTTTTGGGAATAGCATTTCTATATAGCCCATGGGTTTGATCACCTCTTCCAGGACTATCTGCTCGAACGTCCTGAAGACGCGTGCCATCTGGGGACCATGGATCCACTGACCCCGCCCTACAGACCGCTTTATCCATCCGCGCTTTTCTGCCTCGACCGTCGGGTCGCCTTTAAACTTCATTTCCATCTTCGGGCTTTCCCATAGCAGGTTCCAGTGTTCAGCTTTTCCTCCAAAGCTTTGGGCTGCGATCTTGTCTTCTATAAGCGAGATTATCCTGTCAGGCACCTTGTTTTCAAGTTCAGCCTCTCCCACATCAAGCGATAATGTTATCATGTCGTTTTCGAACTCAAGCGATTTTACATGAGGTATTTTTTTTGATTTCAAGGCTTCCCTGGCAGGCATGGAAACTATGAATTCTTCAACTTCAGCTCCTCTAATCCCTATCCTGAATTTCTTGCCAAGAACACCTGCAAGCTGCTTACGCAACCTTATGAAGGCATCGTGGGCTCGCAAATACCTGTCCGATTCGATATCGAAGAATACACCGCTATCATTAATATCCCATCCGATGATTTTTGCACCCTTGCCCGAAGGGACACCCTTTTGCAGGATGGTAGTTTTTGCTTCTTCGATGAACTTTTCGATGTCTGAGCGCGCGGCTGCAGCATCGGCGCTTGTTTTAAAAGTGCCTTTTAAGTGAAAGTAAGGTTCTGTCATGTTATTTCCTTGATCTTCGTTGAGAAAATATTGAGATCACACCATATTCTCTATTTGCTGGCATCCTGTATGATTCCTTAATATTTATTCTTTCTTTCCTGTAAATCTGTTCAACCTTCCATCTTTTCTCGCAAGAATCTTGCTTTCCAGCTCAATTCCTTCTTCCCATAAATCCCCGCGATCATATCCACTGCCTCAAGATCCCTTGCAGCCTGGTCAAGGTAGTTGAGCACATCCCCGCTATAAGCATATACGCCGTACTTATTCGTAAGCTCTGCAATAATTTTTTCAGGTGACAAACCTTCGGCACAAAGCTCAATGACACGCGACGAGAACTTCTTTTGTGCACATCCGCAGTACGGTGAGTCTTTGCATCTGCATGCCATGAACTCGCGGGCAAAGTCAAGCATTGTCCGTTTCACGTTCTCTTTGAGCTTTGACATCCCGTCTGCTGAGAATACGATATCAAGTCCCGCGCCAAAGACCCTTGTGGGAAGGTCTGTCCCCAGTGCGTCAGATAATTGCGAGGCATACCTGAAAAATACCGTTTCAAGAGTACCCAGCTCAGTAACAATGTCTATCGGCTCGCGCTCTTCAAGGACTGCGCTTTTTATAAGAAAGGTCTGCTCAACGCTCAGGAAATGCGATGCAACGATGCGTCCGAGCGCTTTGGGTGAGTAACCAACATTATTCTTTTCAACAAACCCGTATTCCCTGAGTTTACCGAGCAGGTTCCCGAGGTCACCTTCACCAAGAAGCAATTCATTCAGCATTTTTATTTCATCCAGCGTGCGGACGACAATGATGTTGGAGAGCGTCTCTTCAAGCAGTTCATCATCCCCGTAGTCCACTCCGAAGTGCTCAAGTTCCCCGCGCAGCAGCCTGAAAGCGATCTCATCCTCGGTATCACCTTTCCCGAACCTCTTCTCAGGGTCAGCAAGCAGCACGACTTTACCAACATCATGATAATCTGGTCTTCCCGCGCGCCCCAGCATCTGCTGGAACTCCCGAACGGTGAGCCATTCGATGCCCATGGCAAGGGATTCGAATATCACCTGCGATGCAGGGAAGTCCACGCCTGCAGCAAGCGCCGCGGTCGTCACAACAACGGGCAGTTCTCCTTGTGCGAATCTCTCTTCCACTTTCTTTCTCTCATGATACGAAAGTCCCGCATGGTAGGGCATGGCTTTTATCAAAAGCCCCTTTGCAAGCACCTCACAGTTGCGGCGCGAGTTAGTAAAAACAATGGTCTGCCCCCTGAAGCCTTTGGAGGACTTCTTATCATATTCCTGGCGAGCAAGCTTTTCTATCAGCCGCTTCTTCTCGTATTCTGGCGCAAAGATGAGATGGCGCTCGATGGGAACGGGTCTTTCTTCGAACTCGATGAGCGTTGCACCAAGTTTTTCCGCAAGCCAAAGTGGTTTTCCCACAGTGGCTGAGAGGTATATGAACTGCGCATTGGGGGCTATGAACTTAAGGCGCGCGATAAGCCCGTCCAGCCTGTGCCCGCGTTCTTTATCCTCAAGCATGTGCACTTCGTCTATTACAACTGTGCCCACATTCCCAAGCGCGGATTTGTTACCTGATCTGATAACAAAGTCAATTCCTTCGTATGTGCCTACGATGATATCTGAAGAAAGAGAGGTGCGGATGCCTCTTGCGTCTTTTATGATGCGGCTTGTTCCCACGCGCAGCGACGCGGCTGCAAGGGATGAATACCGCTTCGTGAAATCCCCGTACTTCTGGTTCGCCAGTGCTACAAGAGGGACAAGATATAACATCTTTCCTCTTCCGTCCAGGATGTTCTGGATGCCAGCAAGCTCTCCGACCAGTGTTTTTCCTGTAGCTGTCGCGGAAACGATAAGCTGGTTCTTACCCTCAAGCAGCCCCGCCTTCACAGAGAGCGCCTGTACTGGCAGGAGTTCGGAAAGTCTGGTGAGGAGGATCTTTTTGAGTTCAGGATGAAGGGGCAGGTCTTTTACTTTGACAGAGCTTTCAACTTTCCCTGCTTCTATGGTATCGTATCTTGTCAGCCCCGAGTCAAGTTTATCGGGACTGAGCATCGCCAGCACTTTATCAAGGTTCCCTGTTGCGAGCAGTATCTTCACAAGGCGTTCCTGACCGTGCTTTCCAATCTTGAGCGATTTTGCTTCCCGCAACAGTTCCTTTGTTGCGCACTCCTGGCATATCTGCTCGTTATGTAATCGTATGGAATTGCTGTTGAGCAGGGTGAACCTACCCGCAGAAAGGCACAGTCGGCACGGGTTCGTGTATCCATAATCCAGTTGATACGCTGCAAGGAGTTCCTTGAACCCTGCCTCTGACTCCTCGTTCCCCTCTGCGATAAGTATCTTATCAGCAAGGCGCAGGAGTTCGATGAGTTCCTCAGGCGCCCTGAAGTCTTCCTTTTCGCCCTGCCGTATCCTGAATTTGCCGACGCGAGAGCCTTTGGGGGTATGCTTGAGGATCAGGGTACCGTGGAAAGAGGGCACATTTCCTTTGTCTTTGATGGGGAGGACGATGAGCTTTGACTTCTGGGGGTGGATGATGATTTGGAGCATTTGAGGTACTGATTGGAGGGTGGGGATATTAAGGATGGGGATGGGGGAGTGGATTGGTTGGGGAATGGTTGGGTAAAAAAATATCAAAGCAACAGAGATATATACAAATAAGCAATAAAACTCTTGAAAGATTATAAATCCTCTGGATACCATGTATTTCAAAGAACTGAAGTTGACATACAGAAAAAGATGTGCGCAACCATCCAAAATGGGCTTGTACGCATTGCATAAATAAGTGAGTTAGCGGGCTATTATATAAAAGGACGACACACAATGAAATTTACCGAATTCAAAATACAGAACTTCAAAGGCATCGAGGATATTACAATCAATCTCGATAAATCACCTAATGCAAATATTTATACTCTCGTTGGATTGAATGAAAGCGGTAAGACAACAATACTCGAAGCAATCAACTTATTCAATCCAAGCAATGCGGGTATAAGTGCTTTGGAACTTCCTGGTGCAACAATTAAGGACTACAACAGCTTAATTCCAATAAGCCGCAGAGACAATTTTAATGGCAGGATAACAATTGAAGTAACTATTAAACTAGATGGTGACGATTTACAAAAAATAAATGAATTCACAACAGCCAATACGCAGTTTAGACAGGTTAGAACAGTGGATACTCTCAAATATTACAGACATTATGAGTTCAAAGATTCCAAATTTACTAACTTAGATCCACGGTGGTCTGGCTTTCATGGTTGGTTAAAAACGGAAACGGAGGAAAAGTATATTAATATTACGGAAAAGTTATATTCATATGAAAATAACCAACTTTCAGGATTTTGCATGGGACTTATCCCAAGTATATTATACTTCCCTAATTTTCTTTTTGATTTCCCTTCAAAAATATTCTTGGAAACAAAAGAAGAATCAACTCCTAAAGAAAAATTTTACATAGAATTAGTCCAAGACATTTTATATTCTTTGAAAAATGAAACAAACATTAAAACTCATTTAATTGAAAGAATTAAAAGTGAAGACTCAAACGACAAAGACAATTTAGATAGTCTTT
>JAJRAP010000211.1 GCA_028679855.1 Candidatus Methanoperedens sp. | reverse complement strand
GCTGGATGTGGACGAGGCTGGGGGATATTTGTTTTACCACAAGCGGTGGAACCCCCAGCAGAAAAAATAAAAATTTTTTCGGTGGTAATATTCCTTGGCTTAAATCTGGCGAACTGAATAATGGAATAATAAAATCTGCTGAAGAGTCAATAACGGAAGATGCAATAAAAAACTCGAGTGCTAAAATTATTACTAAAGGAACGTTACTTATAGCACTATACGGAGCAACCGTAGGTAAATTAGGCATTTTAGGAATTGATTCGGCTATTAACCAAGCAGTATGCGCCATTTCTACAAAAAATAGCATAGATCAAAAGTTTCTTTTTTGGTATCTAAGCAGTTATCGAAATGAACTTCTAAAAGCGAGAGTGGGTGGAGCCCAACCAAATATCAGCCAACAAATTGTGAACGATGTCCAAATCCCTCTCTCCCCTCTCCCCGAACAACGAGCTATAGTCTCCAAAATCGAACAGCTTTTCAGCGATCTTGACAACGGCATAGAAAACTTTAAAAAAGCGCAGGCGCAGTTGAAGCTCTACCGCCAGTCAGTCTTAAAAGCCGCCTGCGAGGGCAAGCTCGTACCCACCGAGGCTGAACTTGCGCGCGCGGAGGGGCGCGAATACGAGCATGCGGATGTGCTGCTGGCGCGTATCCTGAAGGAGCGGCGAGAGAAGTGGAATGGCAAAGGAAAATACAAAGAGGCTGAGGCGCTAGAGACAGGTGAGTTACCGGAGCTGCCGGAGGGGTGGTGCTGGGTAAACTTAGAACAATTGAAATCGTTTTCATTGTATGGGCCAAGGTATTCAAGCGACGATTATGCAAATGATGGATATATAGTCTTAAGAACGTCGGATATTAGTGAATCTGGTAAGGTTGATGTTAGTTCAGCTCCATGCCTTAATATAAGTAAAGACGATTTTTCTAAATACAAAGTTGAGCTTGGTGATTTATTAATAACACGCACTGGAAGCCTCGGAACTTTAGCAGTTTTCAATGATAATATTGAATCCATCCCAGGTGCGTATTTGATTATGTATCGCTTAGTTATGAATTTAGGAATCAGTTGGTATATTTTTTATTTTTTAAAATCACCTTTAGGGCAAAAGCATTTGATTGCAGGAGGCGCTGGGGTTGGTCGTCCTAATTTAAACGCTCCGACTATTGAAGTTATTCCAATCCCTTTCCCTCCCCACTCCGAGCAGCGCCGCATCATTGCCGAGGTCGAGCGCCGCCTCTCAGTAAGCGACAAAATGGAAGCAACCATAGCAGAATCCCTGCGCCAGAGCATTCTGAAAAAAGCCTTTGAGGGAAAACTGCTTAATGAAAGAGAGCTGGAAGAAGCCCGTAAAGCTCCGGACTGGGAGCCTGCTGAGAAACTGGTGGAAAGGATTAAGGCTGAGAAAGTAAAAGCGCAAAAGAATAAACACATGTCAGGGGAATAAAAGAGTTTATGAAACCTATTGGACATTTATATAATGTGGAAAGCATCATAAAAGTACTGGAAAATGAGAGGGATATCCTATTTGCTTATCTTTTCGGTTCATATGCAAAAGGTACGCAGAATGAAAAAAGTGATATTGACATCGCTGTTTATCTAATAGACGAAGAAATTCTGGAAAAATATCCCCTTTATACATCAAGGCTTGCCATACGAATAGAGAACATTCTTGACAAAAAGAAAGTGGATGTGAGGATTCTAAACGGTTCAACGCTCAGGTTCAGGAACCAGGTTCTAATGCACGGAAAACTCCTGTTCTCAAAAGATGAGAAAAAAAGAATAGAGTTTGAGACCTCATCCTTAGATAAATACTATGATTTCAAACCCCATATTGATATGTATGATGCTGCAAGAAGGAAGAGGCTTGGAGTATGATAAGTAAAGATGTCGTGAATGCCATGATAGACTTGATTGACGAGAATATCAGACTTATCAAGGAGATCAGATCGCAGAGTTATGACTCCTTTTCAGGAAGCTTCAGGGATATCCAGGCTGCAAAGCATTCGCTCCAGGAAGCAATTGAAGCATGCCTTGACATTGGAAGCCACATAATAGCCGAACAGGGTTTCAGAAGACCTGAGGATTACAGGGAGATTTTCAAGGTTCTGGAAGAAAATGGAATTATTGACCATGTATTATCTGAAAAGCTTCAAGAGATGGCGCAGTTTCGAAATCTGCTCGTGCACAGGTATGGACAGATAGACACACGAAGGATTTATATTATTATGTCAGATGACCTGAAAGATATTCAGGAGTTTGCTAAAAGTATATTAAAATATATTTATTGAAATCGTGTACATGGATAAAAAATGACTAACACAAGTGCCATAGTATCAAAGGTCTGGAGTTATGCACACGTACTCCGGGATGCTGGTGTCGGCTATGGGGACTATCTGGAACAGTTGACATATCTGCTTTTTCTGAAAATGGCAGATGAATATTCAAAACCACCGTATGACCGTAAACTTCCGATCCCGGAAAAGTATAAGTGGGAAAAACTGGTATCGAAAAAAGGCGCTGACCTGGAATCCCATTATACAGAACTGCTCCGTGAATTAAGTCAAGCCAGGGGTATCCTTGGACAGATATTTACAAAATCACAGAACAAGATACAGGATCCTGCTATGCTATCTCGCATCATAGGCATGATCGATAATGAAAACTGGAGCATGATGGGTACTGATGTTAAGGGGAAAATCTATGAAGGACTGCTTGAAAAAAATGCAGAGGATGTGAAAAGCGGGGCAGGTCAGTATTTCACTCCCCGTTCGCTCATCATGGCGATGGTTGAATGCATTCATCCTGAACCTGAAAAAACGATATGTGATCCTGCATGTGGAACAGGAGGTTTCTTCCTTGCATCATATGATTTTCTCAGCAACCCGGAGAATTACCGTTTGAATACAGAACAGAAAAAATTTCTCAAAGACAGGACCTTTTCAGGAAATGAGATTGTTGCAGGCGCAAGAAGAATGTGCCTTATGAATATGTTCCTTCATAACATTGGCGAGATTGATGGTGAATCTTATGTATCACCAACGGATTCCCTTATATCCGTTCCAAGCGAGCGTTATGATTATGTTTTGACTAATCCGCCTTTTGGTAAAAAAAGCAGCATGTCCTTTACAAATGAAGAAGGGGAACAGGAAAAAGAAGACCTTGTTTATAATCGCCAGGATTTCTGGGCAACCAGTTCTAACAAGCAGTTGAACTTTTTGCAGCATATCCATACTATCCTGAAATCGGATGGATGCGTCGCCGTTGTTCTGCCTGATAATGTACTTTTTGAAGGAGGAGCTGGAGAGACTGTCCGTAAAAACCTGCTTGCATCAACATATCTGCATACAATTTTAAGACTTCCAACAGGTATTTTTTACAAACAGGGCGTAAAAGCAAATGTTCTCTTTTTTGAGAATAAGCCGGCAAGTAAAATCCCAAGGACAAAATAGGTATGGATTTATGATTTTCGTACCAATATTCATTTTACGCTGAAAGAGAATCCAATGAAATTCGAGGATTTAAAGGATTTTATTAAATGTTACAATCCTGAAAACAGACATGTTAGAAAAGAAACATGGTCGAAAGACAATCCGAATGGACGCTGGAGAAAATTCACTTATGATGAACTCCTGCACAAAAGCTATTTGAGAAAAAAGGTCGTTCTAATCATGTGAAAAAAATGGGTGAAGAAAACATAAAGTTATTTGGCATCTCTGGCAGCCCCAGGAAAGCCTCAACTGATTACATCGTGAGAGAGGCGCTCCGCCATGCCGGAGAGATGTATTCAGCAGAAACCGAATACTTTTCTGCGATGGGGAAAAAGATTAACTTCTGCATCCACTGCGACTACTGCATAAAAAATAAAAATGGCTGCGTACACAAAGACGATATGCAGGCGGTCTATGAAAAACTCAAGTGGGCGGATGCCATTATAATCGGCACCCCGGTTTATCAGGGCATGCTAAGCGCCCAGACCAAAGCGATAATGGACAGATGCAGAGCTATCGCAGCTCAGGACCTCCATTTCATCCAGAACAAACCTGGTGCTGCTCTCGCTGTCGGTGGCGACCGAAACGGGGGGCAGGAGCCGTCCATACAGGCGATACTTAACTTCTATGTCATAAATGAAGCCCTT
>JAJRAP010000210.1 GCA_028679855.1 Candidatus Methanoperedens sp. | reverse complement strand
TTTCAATTGTCTGGACAACATCAATATCTTTATCGTTCATTTATTATGCACCATAAGATACCTTGATATACCTGTTTCATGTATTAAAGTTACTATTAAGGTGATTTACATGGGACTTCCAGCCACAAAACGTTATTTAATTGAATTACTTCACAAACACAAACTTACTTATGAACAGGTCGGCAAATATTCCGGAATAGATACTGATAGAATTAAAGCCATAAAGAAAGGTCAAGATCCAACGGACGAAGAAAAAGCGAAATTAAAAGCCGTAGCATTCTCCCTATCAGATCTTCTCTCGAAGGATACAGGCGAATCGATGGATTGATTTTTTTTATACGAACATCCCTGCTACTTCTTCTTTTGTTTCTTTTACAATCATCTTATTATAGGCATCATTGAAGTCCTGGAGGGTTACAGCTTTTGCTTTTCGTCTTATTACGAACATTCCTGCTTCTGTGACTATTGCCTTAAGGTCTGCTCCGCTCAAACCATCTGTCCTTTTTACAAGTTCCTCAAATTCCACGTTATCAAGCTTCATGTTCCGTGTATGTATCCTGAGGATCTCCCTGCGTCCTTCTTCATCTGGCAGAGGGATCTCGATTATCCTGTCAAACCTTCCGGGTCGTAGAAGTGCGGGGTCAAGAAGATCTATGCGGTTTGTTGCTGCCACGATCTTTACGTCGCCGCGCTTATCAAATCCATCAAGTTCTGCCAGTAGTTGCACCATTGTTCTGTTAACCTCAGAAGAACCAGAGGTACCGTCGTAAGTCCTGCGACTTCCCACAGCGTCTATCTCATCGATAAAAACGATACTTGGGGCTTTTTCCCGTGCAATATCGAATACATCCCTGACAAGCCGGGCGCCTTCTCCTATATATTTCTGGACAAGTTCTGTTCCGCTCATTCTTATAAATGTAGCTTTTGCCCTGTGAGCAACTGCCTTTGCAATAAGTGTCTTGCCCGTTCCCGGAGGTCCATAAAGCAGGATGCCATTGGGAGCATCCACCCCAACTTCTGTAAAAAGCTCAGGGTTTGTGAGTGGAAGCTCAAGCGTCTCCACGACTTCATCTATCTGCTTGCGAAGTCCCCCTATCATATTATAATCTACATCAGGAGCCTCTATCAGTTCCATTACTCTTGCCCGTACGTCTGCGGATTTTGACAGCACCCTGACGATCGACAGGTTGCCTGTTACCGCTACACGTGAACCTGCCTCTATTTTTTGTTTCATTTCATCCGGTATTATTGTGATAATTTCCTGGTTGCTGCCGTGCTGCCTGAGAAGCGCCATCTCATCGAACAGTTCTACCACGCTGCATATAAAAAGTGGCGGTTTCTTCAACTGTTCGAGCTGTTTCTGATAATCCGTTATCGTCTGGACATATTTATTATTCAGGATAGCAGCTTCGAGAATCTTTGAATGCATTTCTTTCATCTGGGTTTTCAGGGTTTCTATGGAGTCCTGTAGTTCTCTTATTTTTGCCTCATTTACCGAACTTTCCATAGATGGTGTTCTTGCAATTGCATTGTCCATAATAGGCTAAATGGGTTTTATACCTTATAAATATTGAGTGCATATGTTTATAATATACCCGCTAAATTAGACCATTCAATGAAGCTCATTGCATTTGTCGGGATGCCGGGTTCGGGTAAGTCCGAAGCATCAACCGTAGCGCGCAGCATGAAAATACCTGTTGTCAGCATGGGTGATGTGGTACGGGAAGAGGCTGCAAAATGTGGTTTGCCCCCAACGGACGAGAATATCGGCGGGATAGGCACCGCATTACGAAGGAATGAGGGGATGGACGCCATCTCAAAGCGTTGCGTTCCAAAGATCAGGGCGTACGGGGGAGATGTGGTGGTGATTGACGGTACAAGGAACATAGAGGAAGTAAATTACTTCAAAAAGCAATTCGGGATTGATTTTATGCTTATTGCGATCAATGCGCCTTTTGACTTGAGGTTCGAGCGGGTGAAAAAACGCGCCCGTTCAGACGATATTACAGGGATCGAAGAATTAAAAAGACGTGATGAACGCGAAAAGGGCTGGGGTTTTGATAAGGCAATGGAACTGGCAGACATAACAATCAATAATACCAGTTCCTTAAAAGAATTCCAGGAAGAAATAAGAAAATTGCTAAGTATTCAAATTCACAATGAGAGTTCGATGGATACAATAATAGAATTCGGGACAAAGAGGGTAAAGCCAAATGTTCGGATGCTGTTTGACATGAAAGATGTCATTTATGACAGGAAATGGCTGTCTTCTGCGAGTAATTTTCAGTTGTATTATATGTACCGGGACCTGTCGCTCAGCAAAAATGATGCGCAGGTTGTGAAAGAGCATGGCATAAGGTATGATATTACAGTCATTCCACCCCGCATGCTGGGATGTGAATTCGTAAAAACCGCAGGCCATTATCATCCATGCGTGCATGGAACCGATGTCACCTTTCCAGAAGTATATGAAGTATTGAGAGGTGAAGCCAATTATGTCATGCAGAAACCAGATAATGATTCAATAAAAGATGTAATAATGGTAAAAGCAAAACAGGGGGACAAGGTGATAATCCCTCCTGGCTATGGGCATCTCACGATCAATGCTTCCAACAAGGTGCTAAAAATGGCGAACTGGGTGGCTCGTGATTTTGAATCGATATATTCACCCATAAAGGAAAAAGGAGGGGGCGCATATTTCATCCTTGAAGACAATATAGTAAGGAACCAGGCGTACGAAAATGTTCCCGAATTGAGGGTATCAGCGCCAACCAATATCAAAGAAACAGGGTTTGTGAAAAACAAGGAAATGTATAGACTGGTAAGGGATATAGGGAAACTGAAGTTCCTGACAGAACCCCAGGAGTATAGGTGGCTTTTCGAAGGAATGTACGGGTGAAAATATCTATTCCATGCAAATGAACCGTAATTATTATTAGGTAGTAAAGTGTATATATGGACTATATGAGTGACATAGTGGCATTCGATCTGGCGGGTAGCCCTTTGAAAGTGGGAAGTATTGTGCTTTATAGCGCAACGGGGACCAGAGGAATGGTGACAGAGCTCTTATCTGATGAAGATGGCACATGGGCGCTTGTGGATAAGACGAATCTCTATTATAAGACAGAAGTCCTGAAAACCATAGAAAAATCGGAAGAAAAAGAACTTATTGAAAAACACTTTACTCTTGATGAAGTAAATCAGGCATTAGAGAAGCAAAAAGAATTTGTTCCGACTGAAATGGACCATTCCAATGTGGAAAGTGGCGGATAGATAATAATAGAAAATATATTATTGAAAGCATGAAGATTCGCCACGAATTATTTTATAATGTATTATCATGAACGATTCGCAAAACTTAAGTACTATAAGATAATAGATAGGTGTTACAAGGGATTGTAATGGCAGAACGATACAACAAAAAAACAATATTCTGTGGTAAATAGAACATAACCAACCTTTTTTAAGTTCTATACTCAGGGTGTTGTCAATCACTCTTGTTGTGTCGCTGCCAAGTGACCAATTTCTTGGAAAATAAAAAATAAGGAGGTAAATAAACGTGGCTGACACAATAGACCTATATAGCGACAGAGGAGCAAAACTTCAGTCAGGCGTGGATCTCAATGCCATAAGCCCGATGAGAAATGCCGCTATAAAAAGTATAGTCACCGGTATAAAGCGAACAGCAGCCGTTGACTTAGCAGGAATCGAGAAAACCTTAGCTACATCAGCAATTGGTGGCAAGGGCAGAAAGATCCCTGGAAGAGAAATGAAATTAGACATTGTAAAGAATGCAGCAAAGATCCAGAGCGCTGTAGCCAATATGGTAAAGGTAGACAGCGGGGACGATACAGTTGTAAAAGCCTTAAATGGTGGAAAACAGCTTATCGTACAGGTCCCATCTGTAAGAATTGATGTAGCAGCAGAATATGTATCATCACTTACAGTTGCAGCATCAGCAACAACACAGGCAATCATCGACGCGTTCAACATCGGTATGTTCGATGCACCAACCATCAAGTCCGCAGTCTGGGGACAGTACCCACAGACACTGGATATGGTCGGCGGCAACGTCAAATCAATTGTTGAAATCCCACAGAAAGATGAAGGCTTTGGGTATACACTCAGAAACGTCATGGCAAACCACCTTGCAGCAACCTGCAAGCAC
>JAJRAP010000209.1 GCA_028679855.1 Candidatus Methanoperedens sp. | reverse complement strand
TTGACAGTGAGCGCTGAGAGAAGCGTTCCCACAAAGATGAACCCGAACGTCCCGAGTATGATCACAAGTGCCAGACCTGGAATGTTTCTAAGTTCATAATTGACTAGCACGACAAATATCGGAATTGTGGTTATCTCCATGAGGAACATCAGTACGGCATTTGAAATGACTTTACCGTTGTATATTTCTGCCCTTTCAACAGGGCACAGCTTCAACCCCTCAAGGCAACCTTCTTCTTTTTCTCCTGCGAATGACCTTGATAGACCAAGCATGCCCGCAAAAGTGAACGCTATCCAGAGCATCCCCGGGGCAAGCAGGTCAACTACCTTTTTATTGATGTCCTTTATGAATATCGAAGACTCATTCCCGAAGGCGAAACTGAAAATGACTATTACAAGAAGGGCGAATATCACCATGGAATTGAGCATCTGCTTGGTGCGGAATTCCTGTTTCAAGTCCTTCTTTGCTATCTCAATGAATTTCATGTCCGCTCCCCTACAGACTTATCATATATCGCCCTGCACTGTAGCAGGTCTTTTATCTCACCCTGGCTCATCTCATGCGCGATCTGCCCGCCTGTGAGGATTATCGCGCGGTCGCATATCGAGGTGCCGCGCTCTATGTCGTGAGAGATCAGGACGCGTGTCTTATCATGCGCATTGGTTCCTGAGAGTATCCTGTCAAAAGTTGCGCTTGCGTGCTGGTCAAGACCTGTGTATGGTTCATCCAGGAATAATATAGATGGGTCGTGGACAAGGGCTCGAGCTATCGAAAGGCGTTGTTTCATGCCGCGGGAGAAAGTCCTCACACGGTCGTTCTTCCTGTAGCCCAGACCAACCTGTTTTAGAAGGTCGTTTATCCGTGTGTCGATGTCAGATGTGCCGTACATCCTCCCGAAGAAACTGAGGTTTTCGGCTGCCGTGAGTTCGTGATAGAGATAGGTCTCGTGCGAAATAACTCCGATCTTCTTCCTTATCTCGATCGCATTCTCTTTTATGTCAATACCGTCGATGACCACCCTGCCGTAAGTCGGGCTTATAAGAGTGGACAATATTTTAATAAGGGTCGTCTTTCCTGCGCCATTGGGTCCGAATATCGTAAGGAATTCGCCCTGCTCTATCTTCAGGTTGATGTTGCGCAGGACTATGTTGGTTCCGAACGATTTCGAGAGGTTTTCTATAGATATTATACGTATTTCTCCTTCTTTTGTTTAAATGCAGCTATTCAGGTTTTATATTTTTCTCTGATTCCACCATAATCCCTAACTGCCCAGTATCCTCCTATTGTTCCATACGAAACAAAGGTTTATTCATTGAAAAATATGTGAATATTTGAAATCGATTAAAAATTATAATAAATATTGAAGGGCGTGTTACAACAATCAAAATGCTTAGAACGAAATTTTTGGTTTTAATCTAAATGATAATGATAACAATCATTATTTATTTCTCCAATAGAAATAAAGGGGTTGAATAAATGTCTGAAATAATAAATACTCCCGGCAGTATTGAAAATGCGATTCACTGCTTGAAAACAGCTCCCTTGTCAGCCGAGCTCACAAGCCTCTGGTACCTTGCAAGATACCCTTTCGTTGCTTTCGGAGCTGGAGCTTTCCAGGCTTTCCTGCGCCTGTCAATCTCGTCCTTCGATACTTTCAGGTTCAGCAAGCGCGCGGGGATATCGATCTCAATTATATCGGCATCCTGCACAAGCGCGATAGGTCCTCCTTCTGCTGCTTCTGGTGAGACATGGCCTATGCAGGGCCCCCTTGTCCCGCCTGAGAACCGCCCGTCTGTGACAAGTGCCACTGACTCCATTAAACCCATCCCGGCTATCGCTGCTGTCGGTGAGAGCATCTCTCTCATCCCTGGCCCGCCTTTTGGCCCTTCATAACGGATTATTATGCAGTCACCTGCCTTGATCTTATTGTCCATTATAGCCTTCATAGAAAGTTCCTCGCTGTCAAAGACCCTTGCCTTCCCAGAGAATCTTTGCATCTTCTTGCTTACTGCGGTCTGTTTTATCACAGAACCCTGCGGAGCAAGACTACCACGCAGCACAGCAATCCCTCCTTTAGAATGCACAGGCGAATCAATTGTCGCGATTATCTCTTTATTGGCTCGAGGATTTATGATTATATACTCCATCAGGTTCTCTTTCAGGCTTTTTCCCGTTATGGTCAATGCATCCATATCAAGAGCATCCTTCAGCCGCTGCTGTATGGCGGGAACGCCTCCAGCGCGCTCGAAATCGATGAGGTACCTGTTGCCACCTGGTCTAAGGTTAATGAGATGCGGGGTTTCTTTGCTGAGTTCATCGAACCTTGAAAGAGGAAGGTCCAGCCCAAATTCTGCAGCTATTGCAGGCAGGTGGAGCGCAGTATTCGTGCTGCCTCCAATAGCCATATCTACGCGAATAGCATTGTCGAGCGAACCCTGTGTGACAATCTTGCCTGGAGTTATTCCCTTTTTTACAAGTTCAAGGATCTTCATACCGGATTGCTTTGCAAACCTTGTCTTTTTAGCATCAACTGCATGCGCAGTACCGCATCCAGGAAGGCTCATTCCAAGCGCCTCTGTTACGCATGCCATGGTATTTGCCGTGAACAGACCAGCGCAAGATCCAGCGCCGCAGCATGAGCAGTCCTCAAGGTTCTTAAGTTCCTGCTCTGTTATTTTATTATTTCTTCGAGCTCCAACCGCTTCGAAAAGTGATATAACATCCCGCGGCTCATCGCCCACGATACCGGGCATCATGGGCCCTCCCGTGACCACGATCGTGGGGATATCGAGCCTCCCTGCAGCCATCAAATGACCAGGAACTATCTTGTCGCATGTGGGTATCATTACCATGCCGTCGAACTGGTGCGCCTGGACCATTAGCTCGATGCTGTCAGCTATTATTTCCCTGCTCGGAAGGGAGTTCTTCATCCCATTGTGCCCCATCGCGATGCCATCACATATCCCTATGGTGTTAAACTCAAATGGCACGCCTCCAGCCATCCTGATTCCTGCTTTTACCGCCTCAGCAAGCTTATCAAGGTGAATGTGCCCCGGTATCACCTCATTCCATGAATTTACCACACCAATGAACGGCAGTTCCATTTCCTCATCCGTCAGCCCCACAGCTTTTAAAAGGGACCTGTGCGGGGCACGCTCAAGTCCTTTCTTGATGTTATCGCTTCTCATGGTAATCGTGTGTTAGACGACATCAATTATTTTAAATGTTCCGTTCAATAACTATTAAGTCCACAGTAAATAAGATTGAAATTAATGTCGCGTCTGATATACCCGAGGCTTGCCACGTCTTTTATAGCACTGCTATTCTTGATGCTCGTCGGGCTTTTATTCCTTATAAGCCTAGACCTCATTGGTTTAGCTTTCCGCAAGCTGGGCTTTTCTCCAATATATTCTGTCCTGCTCCTTTTCATGTCACTGATAGGTAGCTATATAAATATCCCTGTCAGGGAGATCGCTTCGAGGGAACCTTTGATCTCTGGATACCTGTTCACAAAAGTGGATTTGGGTGACCTGCTATTGGCAGTAATTGTAATGACTGTTTTTATCCATATGCTGGCGCGTCCTGTTCTTGGGCTGGGTATTGCTGTTCCGGCTCTTCTTCCCCCTATAGCGGCAGCTCTTCTGGCTTTCATAATCTCCCCCGGGCAGGCTCCTATCATCGCCTATATTTCAGGTACTCTCGGCAGCCTCGTAGGGGCTGACCTGCTTAACCTGGATAAAATCCCCGACCTGAGAACACCCGTGGCATCGATCGGAGGTGCAGGGACATTTGACGGGATATTCCTGACAGGGATAATATCAGTACTAATAGCATAGCTTGCGCCTATATTAATAATGACATCATATATTCAAGTGGAGGCATGACCTGAACGGAAAACGTCATTGAGGTGAGAAAACTCACTAAAGTTTTTATGTCAAGGCGGATAAAAATTATGGCAGTTGACGATATCAGTTTCGATATTTATAAGGGGGAGATATTCGGCATGATAGGACCCAACGGCGCCGGAAAGTCAACCACCTTCGCTATGATGACGACTTTAATAAAACCCACCGGAGGCAGCATAAAAGTTGCAGGGCTTGATATTGAAAAGGATGCTGAAAAGATAAGAGGGATAATAGGTGTTGTTCCACAGCAGCACAGCCTCTACCCGGACCTTACTGCCAGGGAAAACCTGGAGCTTATGGGCAACCTGTATGATGTCCCGAAGAAAGTCATGGAAGAGAGGATTGACTACTACCTGAAGCTTATAAATCTCGAAACCCACGCAGAACGATTTACAGGAGGCTTTTCAGGAGGCATGAAACAACGCCTCTCTGTCATAAGCGCCGTGATACACGACCCTGAAATAATCTTTTGGGATGAACCGACTACAGGTCTGGATCCGCAGACAAGACAGGCGATCTGGAAGCTTGCAGGAAAATTCAACCGGGAAGGAAAGACCCTGATATTCACTACGCATTACATGGAAGAGGCTGATAAAATGTGCAACAGGGTGGCGATAATGAATACCGGGAAACTGGTTGCTCTTGACACCCCGGAAAACCTTAAGAAGTTGTCGAACAGCACAAATCTTGAAGAAGTCTTTATCCATCTTACCGGAGAGGAGATACGTGATTGAAATGAATTTGAAACGAGAGCTCAGGAATTCATGGATAATAATGGTAAAGGAATTCAAGCAGCTTTTCAGGAAAAAAGTCCTTGTGGTACCACTATTTGTATTCCCTATTGTGATGATCGTATTTTTCGGTTACGGCATGGGAGGCACTGTAAATCATATAAGTATGCTCATAGTGAACGACGATACCGGCGTTCTTTCAAATACGCTTGTCCAGG
>JAJRAP010000002.1 GCA_028679855.1 Candidatus Methanoperedens sp. | reverse complement strand
TTTTTACTGTCAGCATGCCCGGAAGTTCCTGTGCATCGTTTAGCCTTACAGTTACGGGTATTGATGATGAGATCCCGAACCTTGATACTGTAATGTTGGGATCCTGGATTATCCGGATGTATGTCCTTCTCTTGGTGTCCACCTCAACCTTGAGCACAAAGTAATAATACACACCATATTTTTGCATCAGTTCTTTCGGATCATTTCCGACCGCTTCAAGCCGCACCGCATCGATAACATCCGGACGCATGCTTCCTGTGAGTGTACTTTCCCTGCTCAGCTTTTCAGCAAGGTTCGAAGCATCCTGGTAATTTTCTGAAATGAAAGCCTTGTTCTGATATGCCCCGTATGCCTGCGACATTATGGCGATAAAGACAACAAATCCTACAACTGCCAGCGCCATTGCAGGCATATCGACGTGCGGTTCCACTATAGCGCGCTCATCACTGATAAATGATGACATAGTCCCTCTCCACACTTCTATTTCCATCTCTATAATGGATCATTACTTTTTCGATTAGCAGTGACCGGTTCATATCAGGAACGAACGGGGTACGGGCAAGCTCAGCCTCGATATTATTGAACATCCCATCCACTATTTCTTTATCCCTCGAAAAATCAAGCGGGCTTACCGCATCTCCATTTCTCCCTGCGCCAAGGTCGCTAAGCTTTTTCCTCAGACCTGATGTATTGCTCCAATTGCTGTTCGGAGGATAAACACGCGCGACCAGAGGCTCTGCGTGGACAAGTTCACGTTCCCCCCACTGTGTGCTGAGATTATAGCGGGCGACCACGAATTCAGTGGATATCTCTATCCTTTTATTCTTATCTTTTTCATCAAATACATAGAAATATTTATAACCGGGTACGGTCACGACGTCCACGGCTTCGATCCTTGATGCGATATCTGAAGCAGCGGCATCCATCCCTGCCCTTGCCTGTTGCTCATTGAACATGGGATATATTTTGAATGCGCTAAGAAGCAGCACCGCGGCAAATAATATCACCCCTATTCGTGTTATGAAAAAATCAGCCCATGCCCTTTCGTCGTCAGTAAACCGCCTCATACCCCTCTTATCGCTACGAACGTTTCATTGTTATTCCTGATAAGCTCAAGTTCCAGTTCATATTCACCAGGATAAAACACAGCATGCCCGGAGAATCGCACTATAGAGGACTTTGCCTGAACCCTGCCGTTATTAAGGACGTAATAATATACATTGTCAGTGCGTGCATCTGCCGCGCCATCCGGCATTCCTCCGAACACCACAAAAGCAGCATTGTCCGGAATTTGCACGCGCATGCTCTCCATCGTGCCTGGGAGATCCACGGGATCATTAATGTCCCTTGCTCCTCCCTGAATATACATTACTGCGGCGTGTTTTTCTATCCTGTCAAGTTCGTTCATGAGCTTTTTTTCTTTTACATCACCGATAAAGTCTGATGCAGCCTTTCCGGTAAGACCGAGTATCACAGCGAAAAGTACAACCGTGACAACGATGCGCATCGGCATACCTTCCACCGCCGACTCGTCCTTGAGAAATCTTTGTAACAGCTTTATGCCACCTTTTCGGCGGTGTACTTTATTTTGCCCTTATAAATGTTATGAATTGATGCTGCCCGACAAACTAATATATATACAGCTTTCATAAATCTAATGAAGTATGATCCGACTCGGCAAGATAGCCTTTGCTAATTGTGATTTCCCGTATTATGCACTTGAGCATGGAAAGATCAGGGCGCCAGACATAAAGATCACAGAAGCCCATCCAGTGGAGCTTGCACGCAGGCTATTTGAAGGCGAGCTTGATATAAGCCCCATTTCTTCCATCATGTACGCAAAGCGCAATGACCTTCTCATTCTTCCACGGCTTTCCATCACCTCCAATGACTTCACAAAAAGCGTCCTGATATGCTCAAATGGGAAGATGGACCTGTCCGACCTTGAAGGACAAACTCTCTGCATTCCGGAGACAACTGCAAGTTCAGCAACACTGATAAAGATCATACTCTGGAAAAACGGCGTGAATGTGAACATTAAACAGTGCCCCGGAACCGATATCAATAAAATGCTCAAGCAGGGTGAAGCGGCTCTCCTTATCGGTGACAGCGCCATAAACGCCATCGGTCACTACAGCATCATCGCAGACCTGGGAAATGAATGGAAGAAGATGACAGGAAAAAAGATGGTGTACGCATTATGGGTGGTGAGGGAGGATTACGCGAGGAAGCATCCTGATAAGGTTGATCATGTCCTTTATTCGCTCCTGCGGTCGAAGGAATACGCGTATGAAAACGTCAGAGAGATAGCCAATTTCATAGGAAGTGCAAAAAATATCGATTGCGGATTCATGCGCGAATACCTTCACACCCTTAACTATGATTTTGACAGCGATAGCGTGGAGAGCCTGAAGCTTTATTTTAAATATGCAAAAGAATGCGGGATCGTGGACGATGTCGAACTCAGGTTTTATAATGCTCAGGACATGGTGGTTTAATTGCATGGACGATGGGTTTTGTGTTTGATCATTGTGTCTGTACTGGCAGGATGTATCGGTAACGAAGAACAGGAAGTAAATTACACTGTGACTATGTAGACTCAAAAGTACCTGATCTGATACCTATACCCCTGCTCCACCAAAAACAACTGCCGATTCGTCCCAAACGTCTGCTCAACCGTCCCTTTCGACACCAGCGTATAGAAATGAGATGTTCTCTCTTTGGGTCGCAGAATCCGCCCCAATCGCTGCGCTTCCTCCTGGCGCGAGCCAAATGTACCTGAGACCTGGATCATGACACTGGCATCAGGCAGATCCACGGCAAAGTTCGCCACCTTGGATACTACAAGTATTTTGATGCGCCCCTGTCTGAAATCATCATAAAGTCTCTCTCTCTCATCATCCCTGGTCTTACCTGTGATAATTGGCAGCCCCAATTCTTTGGCAAGTTTTTCTACCTGCGAAATGAATTGACCGATGATCAGGATGCTCTCACCTGCGTGGTTGTCTAACAGTTCACACACAAGCTCTTTCTTGCGCTGGTTCTCTGCCGCGATGCGAAACTTAGCGCGTTTATCAGCATGAGCGTACTTAAGCTCTTCTTCAGCCGAAAGAGGAACGCGATACTCGGTACAGATGGCTTCCGCGATATAGCCGCGACTCTCAAGCGTCTTCCATGGGACATCATATCGCTTGGGACCGATCAGTGCAAAGACATCATCCTCTTTACCATCTTCGCGCACCAGAGTTGCAGTCAGCCCAAGTCGCCTTCTTGCCTGGATTGCCGTTGTTGCACGAAATACCGGAGCCGGGAGCATATGCACCTCGTCATATATAATGAGCCCCCAGTTATGCTCGGTAAAGATGTTCAGGTTATGCAGCGGTTCATCCTTTGTGCGGCGATATGTCAACATCTGGTATGTGGTGATCGTGATTGGCTTGATCTCTTTGACACGTCCTGTAAACTCGCCAATATCCGTTTCTTCGATGTGAGTCTTGGAGAGAAGTTCATCGCGCCATTGCCGAACCGAGACATTATTGGTGGCGATGATCAGAGTGTGGCTTGATATCTGAGCCATAGTTCCAAGTCCTATAATCGTCTTACCTGAACCGCAGGGAAGAACAATCACTCCACTGCCACCCGTCTTTCGTCCCGCACAGTAAAACAGATCTACCGCCTCTTTTTGATAATCGCGAAGGTTAAATGTGTTACCGTCAAGGTCAATGCTGCGCAAAGTGAGATCGAACCGTTCTCCATCCAGATATCCGCACAGGTCCTTGACAGGGTAGCCTGCCTTTATCAATACGTGCTTAAGATCGCCGCGTTTGACTTGCAGTATGAAAAGTCCCGGGTGACCGTCATTATCCACCCAAAAGTGTTCTAATGACTTATCGTTACGGATTCGTTCCAGAATACGGGAATCTTTCACTTCAAGCTCTAAGCAATCATGTGCGGCTTTCTGTAAAACCAGCTTACCATAGGTCTCATACCACTCCCTCATATCGACAATGACATTTGACGGAATGCCGTAACGTGAGAAGTCTTCAAGACCTTCAACAATCTCTTTAAATGGCACACCCAATGCCGCTGCATTCCAGAGCGACAGTGGTGTGACCCTGTAGGTATGGATAAACTCCGGCGATTTTACCAGCTCGGCAAAAAGAACTAAAAAGTCCCGACATTCTACGTACCCCGGGTGTCCAACCTCAAGCATCAAAGTGCGATCGCTCTGGATGATGAGCGGCTTTTGTGATATCATGCAATATCCTCGATCTGGATGGTATAATCTTGTTTAAGTGCCTCACTGACTTTCTTTGCCTCTGATTCGTATTGCCTGGCAAAGGAGAGGGTCAATTTGCCCCAATCTGCAGCAACAGGGCATCTGGCAGCTATAAGTCCTTTGCGGAATTCTTCCATCAATTCTTTTGCTGGAAAGTGAAATGTGATCTGGACTTCCCGTTTTATTGTCACAGGTTTCTTTACTTTTGCTCCTGCTTTTGATTTTGAAACACTTGTTTCTCGTTTGGGAAAGACTGTATGTGCACCGTCTGGAAGAGGCGTAAGTGCTGATGAGCGATGTTTTATGTGAAGAGGGATCAACTCCTTCTGCTCAAGATGCGTGAACAACCTGTCAGGTGAATGCACGATCCTCATCGTCGGTGAAATACTTTCGATTGTGAATTGGTCGATATCGGGCAGATCTTTGTCCCCCTCGAGAAGCACAACCTTCTCATACAGAGTAAACGCTTCTGAAACCCCGATCCACTCTTCAAGTTCGATTCGAACATTCTGTGGCAGTTTCTTGCCACTTATGTTCTCCAGGAGCTTGATCACATCAAGGTCTTCTCTCTGGCTCAATTGGGTTAGAACTTTCTTTTTTTGAAGTTTCAGGATGCTTGTTCTATCCTTTGCTACAACATCTACAAGTTTTGTCAATTGCGCAAGAGTCCGGACCGGATATAATTCCGATTCCACGTGCACCTCGAAATTCGGCTGCACTGTAACTTTGGGCTCTATGATTTCACCGCTCATCACGTGCAAGAACTTATCATTGACTCGAAACGCCAGAAGCTGATTCATTTCAGGCAGGAGTCCCTTATACTCTATTTTGGAATAGGCAACCTCGATATATCCTAAAATAAGAGGTAATCCTTCAAGGAATCGTTCCACATAGCGACCTTCCACCCGCAGAAACGCATCCGCATCATGCTCCGGAATATGTGTCCCCCGACCCCACTTTTCCTTTTCCTCCCGAAAATTGCCATATCGACCGTCCTTTGCATCATGTTCATATTCATACTTGGGCTTCTGCGGGATAAGAAAGAATGGATGATGCTCTTTCAGGTATTGGATCAATGAGGAGGTAGTGTACCAGACACCGGCTTTACAGGATTGCAAAATCTCAATAAGAAATCGCCTTGGTTTGGCAAAATCCAATCCCGGCATAATACCAGTCGCTGATCCCCATGTCGAGAAACCGGATAGCCTGCCCAGCACACTTGTAACATAAAACTCATTTTTACCATCAATATAATTTTTTACTAATATATCCAGAAGCTTCTTCTCCTGCTCTATAAGTGGTAGATCAATGAACTCTTCATATCTTTTGGCATCAAATTCAATGTAATTGTCAGGAAATGATGGTTCACGACTGGTGTATCCGGCATATGTCCCCTCAGTGTCATATTTTACGAACTTGAATAGAAGCGCTAGTTCATCGACATAATTTATCCACTCAGAATATCCTTTTGTTTCTACTTCTTCTATTGCATAAGAAGCGCTCATAAGTTTTGCCAATCGCTTTGTGTCAGATCCGCTCAACTCATTGCTTCGGTGTGACCGTTTTACCTCGCGATCATGAACATATTCAATAAAAGCGTGCAGATCATGGCGCAGATCATACTGGTTGGAAAAGACGCTCAGTCCGTCGATATTTGTGGGAGTCAGGTTTGGTTTTGGTTCCATCATTTTGCCCCCGCCTTCTTGATCACATGCCCTGACATCTCCACAAGTTTTTGTATCGCCATAAGTTGGTCACATGGAAATGCGATATAATCATTTGGAAGCGATACAAGGCTTTGCGAATCAGCAAATGAGTTTTCAATCTGCACCTTAAGGCTCAGATCTTTTACCCGTGCAATCATCAGGTCTTCATGAATTATCTGTTTACCCCATCTCTTTTGCGCCATCTCGATTGCGGTGCGAAAAACGGATGAATTCTCTCTGAGCCACTCAAAAGCATTTTTTTTCCGAACTGCCATAAGCGCATTCCCGATCTTGATGAGGCTGGCGGTCGCTCGCAGATTGGAATTATGAACATCCAGAATTGCAACCGAAGCCAGCACTTCCATTGCGGTGTACGGAATGGTCATCAGATTCACAGCTACTGTACCGTCGGGCTCGATCTGTAGATAATGCTCAGGCGGAGATGAAGTCGCATCTTCGAGAGGATCGTCAGGTAACCGGTAGTATGCCTTTCCATCTACCACAACTTTTACCAGGCAGCCCCACTCCCAGCCCGCCTCACAGATCTGTTCACAGGGGTGATCCGCCGTCTCTCCTGTAAAGATCTTAAGCATCACCGCGAGACCATCTGCGGGCAGCCATTCATGCTCTTTAAGTTGTGAGAGTGCATAGAGTGTAACTTCAATGGGAGCCATATCGCCACTATGCATCTGAGTATTTGCTTCAATGGACGCACGCCAGCAGGTTTGCTGCCATTCCAACAGGCGACTTACTCTGAACTTTTCAGCTCCAATAGACAGATCGCCATCTTTGATAGTGAGTGTGAAAGATATTTTTTTTGATAAAGGAGATGGTTTTTGCTCCCCTCTAATAATCTCCAGCAGTTTATCACGCAATACTTCTCTCTTGAAATCCCCGGCTTCTTTAAATTTCGAAGCTCTGACAACAGGTGGAAGAAACTCTCCGAATTCCGGAGGAAAACGAAATCGCCAGCGTTCCATCCTGGCAGAGCCGGTATACGATTCTTGCTCTATGATAATGAGCACACCCTTTTGCACCAGATTATTCTTCACCTTTTTGAATGTTTCTTTATACTGCTGGGTAAAAGTCCCGTAATCATACCCGCTCGCATATTTTGCGCAGCCGTATAGTCTCTCGAAGTACTCGATATCAACTTCTTTGTTTATCTTATTGAGCAAGTGGAGGAATACAACTTCCTCATAGGTTAATGAGTTCAGTGCTTCCTTTATGCCAATCGTGGAGATGAAGAAGTTTTCAAAAATGTCACGAGAAGTCGCCTCCTTAGCAGGAAAACCACGGCTTTTGCAGATTGCTTTAATATCGGAGTCATTGAGATCATTTTTGCACATCTGCTTCAACATAATTTGCATATCCATTCAATCGCACCTATTTGTATAAATACCTTAAGTCCTCTATGTCGATGACTTTTTTCCTTCTTTTTAGGTCGCAGTGTTTGGCTGGGGCAGGCGTGCTACTTCCCGATCACAGTGAAAGTTTTCTTCATAAAGTTTATTAAGTCAGAGTTTAAACAAGCCTCTCAGGATAATGCTATTGTTATTAATCAACATATCAAGGAATTATGACTACTGAAATATCAAGAGATTTAACATTAAGGGTTGCAGAAGCCTTTTCGAAAGACGTGGGAAGGGGACTGGCTCGAATCGATCCGGAAGATATGAAAGTGCTTGGAGCTGAGGTAGGGGATATAGTTGAAATCACAGGTAAAAGAACAACCGTGGCTAAACTTATGCCTACATTTTCAGGTGACAGGAGCAAGAGCATAATTCAGATCGACGGCATCGTAAGGGGAAATGCACAGGTGGGTGTGGATGAAAAAGTAAAGGTAAGGAGAACAAGTGCTCAATCCGCATCGGTCATTGAACTTTCATCCAATAAAGCAACTCGGAGGGATACCAGGTATATAGGCAAATTACTTGGAGGCCTGCCGATTGTAAAAGGTGATATCGTACGTATCACCCTTTTTGGAACACGCTATCAGGAATATACGGTTATCGATACACGTCCTCAGGGCGCTGTTATTGTGCATCCTAAAACCAGTATCCAGCTTAAAAAAGCAGAAGAAGCTGTAAAGCAAGGAAATAAGATCTCCTATGAGGATGTTGGCGGACTGGGTAAAGAAATCAAGAAAATAAGGGAGATGATAGAGCTTCCCCTGAAATATCCTGAGCTGTTTGAACGGCTTGGTATAGAGCCGCCAAAAGGAATATTGCTCTATGGTCCCCCAGGCACCGGGAAGACCCTGATAGCCAGAGCAGTGGCAAATGAAACCTCAGCTTTTTTCATGCATGTGAACGGTCCCGAGATCATGCATAAGTTCTATGGGGAAAGCGAAGGGAAACTGCGTGAAGTCTTTGCACAAGCCAGCACTAATGCTCCGAGCATACTTTTTATTGATGAGATAGATGTGATAGCTCCCAAGCGAGAGAAAATCCTGGGGGATGTTGAAAAGAGAGTGGTGGGGCAGTTACTGGCATTGATGGACGGCCTCAAATCAAGGGGTCAGATAGTTGTCATTGGAGCTACCAATATTCCAAATGCTCTTGATCCAGCTCTGCGAAGACCGGGAAGATTTGACCGTGAGATCAGCATAAGCATTCCGGATAAAAATGCTCGACTTGAGATATTGAATATTCACACGAGAGGAATGCCTCTGGATGAAAACGTTGATATTTCACAGCTTGCCGAAGTTACACACGGTTACGTTGGCGCCGATATGGCAGCTCTGTGCAGGGAAGCAGCAATGAGCGCCATTCGCAAAATAATGCCTGGAATAGACCTTGAATCAGAGCACATATCACCTGAGATAATTTTAGAAATGAAGGTATCGATGGATGACTTTATGGAAGCGCTTTCTGAGATTATTCCATCCACTACACGAGAGGTTTTTGTGGAGACGCCAAACGTATCTTGGGACGATGTCGGAGGACTGGAAAACGTTAAAAAGGAACTAATCAAGGCAATCGAATGGCCGCTCAAATATGCCTCTCTCTTCAATTATACCCGCATCAAAGCGCCCAAGGGAATATTGCTGTACGGGCCTCCAGGTACTGGCAAGACCATGATAGCCAAGGCAGTGGCAAGCGAGAGCAATGCCAATTTTATATCAATAAAAGGACCGGAACTGTTATCCAAATGGGTGGGTGAATCGGAGAGCGGAATCCGGGAGATGTTTAAAAAAGCAAGACAGGCAGCACCATGTGTCATTTTTTTTGATGAAATGGATGCAATAGCGCCAAGACGCGGCAAAGGCGCGGATACTCAGGTAACTGAGCGCACTGTCAGCCAGATGTTAACTGAAATGGACGGCATAGAAGAACTCAAGGGAGTCACAGTTCTGGCTGCCACAAACCGCCTGGACATGATCGACCCCGCCCTCCTGCGTCCAGGAAGGTTTGACCTGATAATAGAAGTGTCGCCTCCAGGGAAAAATGAATTGCTGCAGATATTCAAAGTCCACACCAGGCAAAAACCACTCAGTCCTGATATAGATGAAAAGTCATTAATAATGCTGATGGTGGGTTTAACTGGCGCAGATGTGTCATATATATGCAAGGAAGCTGCCATGCTTGCAATTGAAGAATATATCGAGAATGAAGGAGATATCGGGAAACCGGATTTCAAGATACATCAAAAGCATTTTGAAGATGCCGTAAATATTTATAAGAAAATGCATGAGATTCCAAAGACCGAGAGTTAGATGAGAAAGCTGATTTTGATCCGGATAGTTCATACCTCCAGTGATATGGGTTCTATGGGTGAAGGACTTGTAAAAGAGGGGATGGCAAAGATGGGCAGAGAAAAATGGCTTGAGAACCAGAGAAAAATCGAAAAATTCTGGGATGAACTGGAGAAAGAAATAGATGGGCTCGGTCTGGATTACAGCAAGACGAGAATATATCAGGACGGTCTTCCCTGCGGCGGCGAATTAGGATTGAGAATTGTCAGGGAAACGGCAGATAAGGGGAGCAAGAACTACCAGATAGTGAGGAAATTAATTGAAAGGGGAGCTGCAATCGAGGCAACCGAAAGCCCGGAACTGCTAAGGAAAGAATATGAGCACATTAAAGCCCTTATAACTGCCAGGACGCCAGAAGAAAAAGCAGATGCAGCGCGCAGATACGACCAGATAAAAGATGAACTGATGCAGGAGCGCGATGCTTATATTGCTAAGGCGATTGATATTTCCTTAAAAGATAATGAAACTGGTGTGCTTTTCATCGGCGCTGTTCACAATGTAATACCTGAGCTGGCAAAGGATAT
>JAJRAP010000208.1 GCA_028679855.1 Candidatus Methanoperedens sp. | reverse complement strand
CGATCGTGTAGTTACCCGCATTTGGCGCCATTTGGCCATCTCCAAACCTTTCAAGTCCTGCGGCTGCTGCTGCTTCAGCGCTGGTATATTTTTCTTTTACTACCTTCAGGGGCTCCTGTTGTCCCCATGTTAAATATTCCAGGTTATTCTCAGCAATCACTCTATTTTCAGTGCCAACCAAGCTAAGCACGCTTAATGTTTCATTGCCTACAAAAGCCGGGAAATTTGAGGTGTTCCAAGTCATTGGACCGTAAGCCACCGAGCCGTTTATACCTCCACCTCCACCACTTGATCCTCCACCACCTGATGGGGGAGGGATTTGAGCTATGCTCGTACTAATAAGCAATAATCCAACAAATACTAATGTTCCAAAAGCCATTTTGAGGGCACGCCCTCCATCACGTAAGTTGAAGTACATCATTTTCATCACTCCATTTATTTTAAAGAAATGGCTCTTATGTGTTTTTCTGAACTCCATTCCCTACATATGATTGGTTCGATGCAAAACTATAAATAACTATCGAAATTCGAAATTGGATGACGATATTGTACTTGCTTAAGACTTCATCTACCCGACTTTCAGCGGTGTCCTTTGGAGTTCTATCCGTGCCCAAAGTCAGCTACATAATCATTACTTTGGTTCAAGATATTCTAACGGATGCACAAATCCCTATCGTCTTCAGTCACCGGTATACCCCGGACAAATAGTACGAGGCCTGTAGCTATCGTTTTCTCTAATTATCTCTATTGTATTCATATGTATCCTGGTCACGAATGTACTTTTCCACGACATCCCATCCTTGCCCCACAGACCCATGGAAACAGCTAGGTGCCCAGAAGTGCTCACCACACCATTCGCGTAAATGGGGAAATTCTTTGCGCAATATCCTGCTTGAACTGCCCTTGATTCGTTTCGCAATGTAACTCAGGGAGTATTTTGGAGGATATTTGAAGAAAATGTGGACATGATCCGGATTCACAGCGATCTCGATGACCTGAATATCCAACTCTACACATGTCTTACAAATTATCCCTTCGCATATCATCGCCACATCGCCAAACCAGCATCTTCCTCCTGTATTTCGGGGAGAAAACAAGATGATCCGTCAGGAGCGACACCGTATGCCTGTCGTGACGCAGTTCTTTCCTATTCATATTACACCATGTTTTTCACATGTTCATCGGCATATATAAACACAGGGCAAGCGGCGCGAAAGTATTTTTGTAAACTTTGAAAAACCACGTGGGTCAATTATCCTTGCTCGTCCCTGGGATCGTACGAGCTCCTGGCAAGCGGGCCGCTGACAACTGCCAGAAAACCCATCTCTTGCGCCTTCTTTTTATAAAACTCGAACACCTCAGGCGGCAAATACTCTTTGACCTCAAGATGATGTAGCGTGGGTCTCAAATATTGACCTATAGTAATGATATCAACACCAGCATTTTTCAGGTCAGACAGAGTTCTCAATACCATATCTTCGGTCTCCCCGAATCCAAGCATCAGAGAAGATTTAGTATAAATGGAAGGTGACTTCTTTTTTATAAATTCAAGTACTTCAAGGGATAACCTGTATCCAGCCCTCCTATCCCTGACCTTTCCCTGCAATTCCTCTGTGGTCTCTATATTATGTGCTATGATATCAGGTGATGTATCGATCATCTTTTGGAGGCACATTGTATCTCCCTGAAAATCAGGTATCAAAGCCTCAATAGATATATCCATGCCAGGTTGTTTCAGCGCTTTGATGCATTCTTCGAAATGCCCGGCGCCGCAATCTTTGAGGTCGTCCCTGTCAACTGATGTCAGGACAACATGCTTCAAATCGGTCTCTTTTACAGCAATGGCTATTTTTTCAGGTTCTAAAGGATCAAGAGGCTCCCCTTCTTTTCCTTTTTTTACAGCGCAGAACCTGCAGTTCCTTGTGCAGACAGAACCCATGATCATAAAAGTGGCGTTGCCTCTTGTCCAGCAGTCCCCGATATTAGGGCAATCCGCGCTCTGGCATACTGTGTTAAGACCGCTGTCATTCAATGCCTTTCTAAGCCTCTGGAACTTTATCCCGGTCGGCGGTCTTACTTTAAGCCATAATGGTTTTATCATGCACAATTATCCATTTAGTTATCTGATTTCCGATCACCTTGAAAACATCCACTTATCAGTTTTATACTTTAGACGGGCCAACTCTTTTGCCCGGAACATCTCCTTCATGCTCCATGCCCCATATTCAAAATCATTATCCTCTGTAAAAGACCTCAACAGGGCATTATAAACATCTTTTTTATCTACATCTATTTGTTTTATGATGCTTGTGACCCTTTCCTCGGCGCTCTTTATCATCTTATCACTGATCTTCTGCTTGCTGACATTTAGCACACTGAACATTGTTGCAAGGTCAAGATCAAATAGGACTGTACCGTGCTGGAGCAGTATCCCTTCCCTCCGGGTCTGCGCGCTTCCTGAGATTTTTTTCCCTCCCACAAGAACATCGTTAACAGGGCTGAATACTGCATCGATACCAAGTGTTTTTAGCCCGTTAACTATCCATCCGCATATCATTTCATAGGACTTGATGATATTCTTTGGGAATAAACTGGCAGGCGCTATCAGGCTGTAGGTGATCTCTCCTTTTGCATCATGATATACCGCTCCGCCCCCTGTCCAGCGCCTGATGCAGTCGATACCCAGTTCCCTGCATGTATCCAGATTGACCTCATCTTTCATGCTTTGGAAGTATCCGATTGAAACTGCACCTGGCTTCCAGGTATAGAACCTGATTGTGGGAGGGGATGAACCGTTCATTATGTCTTCGCTTACTGCTTCATCAAGAGCCATATTGAGATAGGCATCATGGGTTTCAAGTTCAACAACCCTCCATTTCATATCAATGCCTCCCTTATCAGCAGGGCAATGGATTCAGGACTTATGCCTATCATCTGGACATCCCTGTCTGCGATCCTGCTCTTGATATTAGATGTGATAGTCTCAATGCTGGCAGATCTTTCAAGACCGATGATGCTTTTTTCTATTTCATCTAAAATGTCTTCAGGATGTATGAAAAAATCCCCTGTTATTTTGATGTCGCTTATGACATTGTCGCAGTCCACTTCTACTTTAACGACCTTTCCTTCTTTGACCTTCTGTTTTGCCTGAAAAATCATATCGTATTCTTTTCATCAGTTGTTTTTTCATGGTAGGCTATCACTATTTAGCCGGGCTCCACCGCAGTATCATCT
>JAJRAP010000207.1 GCA_028679855.1 Candidatus Methanoperedens sp. | reverse complement strand
TCAATAAAATCTATAAAAATTGAAAATGTTGTAGCATCTACAGGAATTGGAACGAAACTTGATCTTAATGAGGTTATACGAATTCTTGAAGGAGCTGATTATAACAAAGAGAGATTCCCTGGTGTTGTTTACAGGACAACGAACCCTAAGACCGCAGCCCTTATTTTCGGAAGCGGTAAGATCGTTTGCACTGGCGCAAAGAGCATAGAGGATGTGAGCAACGGGCTTAACAAGGTCTTTGAGAAGCTTAAGGCCATGGGCATCGATATCCCAAAAAAGCCTGATATAACGATACAGAACATAGTGGCGTCTGCTGACCTTCACACCGTGTTGAACCTGAACGCTATCGCTATTGGTCTGGGGCTTGAGAATATCGAGTATGAGCCAGAGCAGTTCCCGGGTCTTGTGTACAGGCTGTCGACCCCGAAGGTCGTAATGCTGCTTTTCGGGTCGGGGAAGCTCGTAGTGACTGGCGGAAAGAAGCCAGAAGATGCCGAGGCTGCTGTAGAGAAGATCGTTGAGGAACTGGATGGACTGGGGTTGATGTAGCCCTGGATTTTTTTATTTAAATCAATGATCATCTGATGAATTTTTTCTCACTTCTGGATAACGTCAGGTGCTTCGAATGTGGCGAGACTGTTCCTATTCCAAATCTGGAAGAACACATGACCGTGTCTCACGGTTATGTGAAATGCCAGAAATGTGATCAACTTTTTATTCCGTACAGGTTTGATGAACACATCAGAAGATATCATAAAACTGATGAAACCCCTGTCGATATTAAATTTGCCTGCGTAGAGTGCAATGAAAAAGTATTTTTTGTAGAATTTGGAAAACATCTTCTAATAAAACATAATTATGCTGAATGCGATGTTTGCCATCTGTTGTGCCCTGAAAAAGATCTCGAAAAGCATATGGGTGCTTCACATAGATTCAGGAAATGTGTTGTTTGCTCCGGGTATTTCAAGGACTTAGAAAAACATCTGGACGAAAAACATGGTAAGACCATATGCATTGAATGCGGGATGTTTGCAAGTTCGCATGATATTGTTTCACACTTAAAGAATAGCCATGATTACATCCAGTGTGTTGTATGTGAAGAACCGGTAAAACCCGGTATTTTAAAAGGGCACATGCAGGTTCATGGTATGGTTGAATGCCAGGTATGCAGCGGTTTTTATCTTGGTGATATGCTTGAAGCGCATCTTCTTGAAGCACACAATAAAAAGACCTGTCCGAAGTGCACAGAATTGTTCGAGAGCGAGAGTTTAAATGAGCATATTAAAAAACGGCATTTCTATGTCGAATGCGAGGTTTGCGGGATTTTAAGATCGCCCATAATGATGGATACGCATTTGAGAGAATCGCACGGTTTCAGGTCATGTCCGAGATGCGGGGTGGTGATGGATGAAAAAAGGCTTCGGGGGCATATTAAAAATAGTCATTCTTTCTCGTAAAAAAATGATTTTTAGTTGAGGTTTGATGATAAATAATAATACGAATTATCACGAAGGCTAAATCGGTTATATATATAAGCTAATAGAAATATGGTTTTAAGAACAATTATTGCCAAAAAGTTCAAAATTTGAACGAGGTTATGTTATGTCCTATGTTAAAATCCATCGCAATGTCTTCCAGCCGATAGAGGACCTGATCAAAATCGGTTTGTATAAAAATGAGCAGGAAGCCATATCGGCGCTGGTGCATGATCAAGCCAGGTTTAAAGTAGAGCATTACACCAAGAAAATAAAGGAAATGGAAGAAAAATATAATATGGTTTTTCCTGAATTTGAAGCAAAGATCAAGGGAACTACCAATAAAGAGATTTTTGAAGAATGGGACGATTATATTCTTTGGGAAAGTTATGTTAAAGCGCTTCAATACTGGAGCAAAATGGCATGACAGTATCGCATATTATTGTGATACTTTCAGCCTGCGATTTTATTGATAACTTGAAGATCATTGAAATCAATGTCGAACCACCAGTCCAATCTATAAAAGTAAGAGCACACCTTAAAAATGGTTTTTTGCTTCAGGTAACTGAGAGCATTGGAGAAGATTTCAGGCGATATTCGTATCACCTTCAGGATGGAGATGTTATTATTATTGAAGAACTAAAAAAATTAGTTCTCGAAAGTAAAAAAAGAGAGTTCATCGAAGAGACATTAAGAAAATTAGATGTCGGGAATGAAGACATGAGGGAACTTGAGAAAATAAGAGGAGAGGTATGGAAAAGGGAAAAGAGAAAACATTTGAAAAAATAATGGCTAAGGATGTAACATATGCCAGACGATAACAAAACAGAGGAATTCCTCCAGAAACTCGCGCTCTGCATCGAGCGCAACGACTTGGATGCATGTGTGGAGGAAGCGGCGCGGGTGGCGCAGGAGATGGGAATAGGGGGGGGGAAGAGTTGCTGGAGTTATCTGGAGGAGAGGGTATGAACGGCAGACCCGATTTCACTTATGTGCTTGCACTTGCGGCGGCACGGGGACTTGAAGGAGACGCGAAAGCAGAAGAACACTATCGGAAAGCCATTGAAGCTAACCCGAAACTAATAACATGGAATATTTTAATACATGACTTTCGGACATTTCAATTTTCATAACGGATTAAACTGAAGAAATCTAAAATTATATCTGTTTCCATATATATCTTTAATTCCCAAAGAATTTATACAATCGAATGCAAAT
>JAJRAP010000206.1 GCA_028679855.1 Candidatus Methanoperedens sp. | reverse complement strand
ATCCAAACCAACGACCAGAAAACCCAGGAAAATATTAAAGCCATCACTCCGGCATCGATAATAGAGTTTCTTCGGCAATTGGCTGGAAAGAAAAAAGAGATAAAAAACATCTGTTCATACAGTACTCGCATATCAAGGAACAAGAGAACAATAATCCTTGACTGCAAAAACTGCCACATAGGAGAGGCATCCATAACTGACATAAAATGCAGAGAAAACATCCTTGGTATACTCATATCCGAACCAGTGGCAGACAGGCTTGTGCTCTCGCATCTTTATGAACGGGACTACGAGATGGAAAACCTGGAATTCTTATACATGCTCGCACGATTCATCGACGGTATTAGGGTATATAAAAACGCAGAGCCTGCCATGGATTGCGGAAATGAACAGGCAAAGTGGGGTGAATGGCTCAGGTCTATTATCGACATGAGCGCTTCTGATCCTGTAAAAGCTTATATGGACATCAGGACGATGATCAAAAGATCGCAGGAAAATGGATCGGCGCCAGATGGTGAAAAGTGTATTGCTCATTTCATTTCGATGCTTAAAAAAATGTCCGGATGCGTCCCAGAACTTGGGGACAGGATCAATGGGGATGAACCGGTGAATTATTATGAAACCTTAACGAAAACCCTTGTTCGGCCCGGATTCTCGTCATCCAGGATATACACCGCCCCGCCTCCAAACACGGAATTCATAGAAGGATATGAAGTTCAAAGATCGGGGGGCAGGGTCATGCAGATAAGCCGCTATAAGCTCACGGACAGACCTGAAACCCTGTATTTTGCTATTCCAGTCGAGTATAACATGAGACCCGGAGAACTTGAGATCATCGAAGCCGTGAGGAAAAAACTCATGAAGCACAGACCCAAAGACCTCAATTTCTCGGATTCAGCTAATTCCAGGGAATACTTCAGGAGGCTGGGAAAGCAGATGATAATAGAGGAAGCGCAAAATATCGGTGTAAAACTTTCCCCGGACGAGATCAATACCTTCTCTGACATACTCGCAAAATACACCACTGGTCTTGGGATACTGGAGGATGTGCTTTCAGATGAACGTGTTACAGATGTTTATGTTAATTCCCCTGCGGATATCAATCCGATACATATAGCCGTTGAGGGGGAGGAATGCATTTCCAACATATACCTGTCCCAGGATGATATCGACTCGATGATAACGCGATTCAGGGCAATAAGCGGAAGACCATTCGGTGAGGCAAATCCAGTGCTTGACATGGACCTTTCCGAGTTCAAGACCCGCGTTTCAGTCATCGGCAACCCACTTGCTGCAGGAGGGCTTGCATACGCCTTCAGGAAGCACGCAAATAATCCATGGACGCTCCCCAAGCTCATTAACAGGGGCTCAATAACTCCACTTGCTGCGGGTCTATTGAGTTTCCTTATAGACGGCCAGTCATCCATACTTGTGGCAGGCGGGGTTGGCGCAGGAAAAACTTCGCTACTTGCAGCAATGCTTCTTGAAATACCACAGAAATACAGGATCCTGACGATTGAAGATACACCGGAATTACCGATAGAGACGCTTCAGAGGGTTGGCTGGAAGATACAGGGCATGCATACAAAATCGTCAGTCGGCGGCTCAGATGCAGAAATAGCTCCTGAAATGGCGCTTCGCGCTGCGCTTCGGATGGGGAACTCAACACTTGTTCTTGGGGAGGTCAGGGGTCCTGAGGTCAAAGTGCTATATGAAGCGATGCAGGTTGGCACTGCGGGAAATTCCGTCATCGGGACCATTCACGGCGCCTCCACAAGGGCGGTTTTTGAGCGCATTGTGAACAGCCTCGGAGTTCCGGTCGCGTCTTTCAGGGCAACTGAAGCTGTAGTGGTCTGCCAGAACGTGAGGCTATCTGGTACCATGAGCAAGAAAAAGAGGGTCGTTCAGATAGCAGAAGTGACAGGAGGGGAATGGAAGGATAATCCTGATGCAGATGATATATTTAACGATATTATGGTATTTGATCCTGCTTCTGACAAAATCCTGGCTACTGACCTCCTGGATAAAGGGCAGTCAGAGCTGGTAAATAAGATAGCCAGCAAATGGGGGCTGACTATAGATGAGGCACTGCTTAACATAAAGATGAGGGCAATGATAAAGCAGACCATTGCAAATACCGGCAAGGAGAATCCTGAGTTTCTGGAAGCGGATGTTGTGGGAATAGCTAACAACATGTTCTGGTACTACCAGGAAGAAGAACGGGATGAAAAAGGGAAAGTGGATTTCCAGGCAGTGTATCAACGATGGATCGACTGGTACAGCGCATTTGTAGAAAAAAACAAGAGAAACCATGGATGAATATCAAAACTGGTACTGCAGTGCCTGCAAGGTCGCATCTCAACGTTTTGGCTGGATGGTCGGGAACACGGATGAATACAGGAAAAAAAGCGAAAGGACCGTCAGCCAGGAGTTCAAGGATGCTTTAAACTTCACAGGTTATGATATCGAGCCGTGGGAGGCGCATATACTGGCTTATTCCGGTTTTCTGGTATTGCTTTTCTTGATGCTGGCTGTGGACGCAATTCTCTTTAGCTTTGCCAGATACGAGACTGATTCTCTTACGGCTGTTGCAGCTTGCACCGGCATAGTCCCGCTTGCAGGGATGGTATATCTGAGTGAATATCCGAAGATACATGCAAAATTCATGAAAATACATTCTCTAGGTGATATTCCTGAGATACAGAGCTATATCGTAATGTCTATGAAGCTTGTATCGAATATGGAGAGGGCAATAACCTTTGCAGCAGAGAATTCCACAAGACCTCTTGCCAACGACCTCAAAAAGCTTATCTGGGACATCCATATCCGTACGTACAGCAGTATAGACGACGCGCTTATCGCTTTTGCCAACCAGTGGGGTAAGAACAGCGAATATTTCAAACGCTCACTCCACCTTGTAAAAAGTTCGGTCAATGAACCTGACGAGGCGCAAAGGATCATTACTCTTAACAAGTCGCT
>JAJRAP010000205.1 GCA_028679855.1 Candidatus Methanoperedens sp. | reverse complement strand
TATTGACGGTGTTGTTATTACATTCACAGACATAACTGAGCAGAAACATGCACAGGAAGTATTGAGTGACACACTGATTTACGCTGAAAGCATTATAGATACGATCCGTGAACCCCTCATTGTTCTTGGTACCGGGATGAAGGTTGTATCGGCAAACAGGGCTTTTTACCAGACTTTTAAAGTCATAAAAGAAGATACAGAGGGCAAGATCATTTACGACCTCGGCAACCGCCAATGGGACATCCCGAAACTCAGGGAACTTTTGGAGAATATCCTCCGGGAAAAAACCGGCTTTCATGATTATGAGGTTGAGCATGATTTCCCATCTATCGGTCATAAAAAGATGCTGCTACATGTCCGGAAGGTGTATCAAAAGGTCAAAGGGACAGAAATGATACTGCTGGTCATTGAGGACATTACGGGAGTTAATAGGTAGGGACGAATGGCCATTCGCCCGCTTTTTAAGGAGATGAAGGAAAGCGGAAGATTACTTCATTCCGACTGGAGCAAATACGATGCACATCATGATAATATACCTCTTACTACTGGGTTCATAAATAAGTCTACATAGTTTGTCATTCCCGCTTGTCGGGAATCTTTCCCCAAGAAGGATGCTGGACAAGCCAGCATGACAGAACGAGTAATAATCCCGATAACGCAAAAATTTCTGCGGAGTGAAGAATTTTCAATGGTATAAGTTCCAACCGCTTTCTCTGTCAGCAAGCATTAATGCTTTGACTATCCAACTTTCTTGAAATCTATAAACCCCCGCTCAACATCAGTATGAATGAGCTGCACGCGGAGCCTGTCGCCGACGTCGACTCCTTCAAACCCATGTACCAGTTTTCCTTCAAACAGGCGGATGGAGGAGACGGACCCACGTACCCTTTGGAGCAGCGCCGGTAACAATGGCATCAAACTGTTCACCTACTCTCGACTCAAGGAGCATTGCCGCTGCAGATTTAACGGCCTGGCGCTCAACCTTTTTTGTAGCATCCTCTTCTTCAGTGCAGTGGCTGGCTAGTGCATCCAGTACATCGTTGCTGAAAGGAACCGGGTATCCCGCCAGAGAGGCTTTCAACAGCCGCTGGGTGATAAGGTCAGGATACCGGGGGCCAGGCGGTCTTCGTTGTAATTGAGTGAAGTGAGATCAGTGGAAAGCTTCTCTGGAAGCATGGGAAAAATAACAGCCGGTGTATATACCGACGTGGTATTATGACGCGCATGGTCATCAATTGCTGAACCATTTTTGACGATTGAGTCCACATCCGCGACAGCAACAAAGATTTTCATGGAGTCTTCGGACAGCGCCTCTGCAACTGTAAGCTGGTCCAGATCACGGGAGTCATCGTTGTCAATGGAAGCCCATAGGAGGTGCCTCAGATCACGCGCCTGGGCTTCAGTAGCAGGTGTACTGATGTCTTTGAGTTCAGCTAATGCCTCAGGGGAAAAATCAGGAAGCAGTCCGCGCTCCATCATCGCCAGGCGGGCGAGTCTCTGCAGGATAGCGCGATGGTCTCCGTAAGTTGCATCCATAAGTCCTCTCATGAGCAATCAATCACTCAATCCAGCCGAGGTACAATTCCTCGTAATTCAGTTCTATGCAGAATTATATCACATCCTGTTCTAACGCTTTCATTTGTTAACCATCAATTTTAGATAACCTGTAAAGTGTTTAATATTGTTGTCGTTAACCGGAGAAACCAACTTATAGCTGAAGAATTTGTTAATGCAATCAATATTTTTTTTCCTTTAATTATTGAGTTTTTGTTAAGAAATTATATAGCATGAATAACCAATGCAGTGTACACTATATTCATGACAAAAAAAATACATCAGTGGGCGTCATGTTTAAACTCTCCTCCATTTTAAAACCGCGGTTGGACCCCGCACTCAGCAACAAGACAAATATCTCCAAAAGCTTATCGGAGAGCGCACAGGCAGACGCAGCAGCAGTTCTGCAAACTCTGCATACGGAATCTAAGGGCTTGAATGAGGGAGAGGCCAGAAACCGCCTGAAACAATATGGGCCAAACGAGATCGCCAAAGAAAAGCGCAAATCCGTATTTGTGCTGTTTATCTTAAATTTCAAAAATCCTCTGGTTATTCTGCTGCTGGTATTGGGACTGATCTCTTACATGACCGGTGATATACGCGGAACAATAATGATATCAGCCATGGTGCTGCTCGGGATCTTTTTACGCTTTTTCCAGGAACTTCGTTCTGACAAGGCAGCAGAAAAGCTCAAGGCAATGGTCAGCACCTCAGCCACTGTTTTACGTGATGGCGAGAAAAAAGAAATCCCCTTGAAGGAACTGGTTCCTGGCGATATCGTCCTGCTCTCTGCAGGGGACATGGTGCCTGCTGATGTGCGGTTGCTCTCTGCCAAAGACCTGCATATCAACCAGGCCGCCTTGACCGGAGAAGCGTTACCGGTTGCGAAATCTGCAGAACAGCTCACCAATACCTCTCAGGATCTTTTAGAAATGCCCAATATCTGTTTCCTCGGTTCTAACGTGGAAGTCGGTTCAGCCACAGCGGTCGTAGTCCTGACCGGCAGCAGCACCTATCTCGGCTCTCTGGCAACCAGCATTTCCGGCGAGCGTGAACTGACCGGCTTTGACAAAGGAGTCAATAAATTCACCTGGTTGATGATCCGGTTTTTAATAGTGATGGTGCCGCTGGTTTTTATCCTCAACGTGCTGAGTAAGGGCAACTGGCTGGAGGCATTTCTCTTTGCCATGGCAGTAGCTGTAGGTCTTACCCCGGAGATGCTGCCGATGATCGTCACGGTCAATCTTTCTAAAGGCGCAATTACCATGTCCCGCAAAAAGGTCATCGTCAAACGCCTTAACTCAATTCAGAACCTGGGCGCGATGGATGTGCTGTGCACAGACAAAACCGGAACACTCACACAGGGGAAAATCGTGCTGATTAAACATCTTGACGTTGACGGCAATGAACGTGAGGAGATCCTGAACTTCGCCTTCCTGAACAGTTTCTTCCAGACCGGACTGAAGAACCTGATGGATGTTGCAGTGCTGAACCACAGGCATCTTGAAAAACAGTTGATCGAAGAACAGCATTATAAGAAGATCGATGAAATCCCTTTTGACTTCGTGCGCCGCCGCATGTCGGTGGTTGTGGAAGATAGCCGGAACCGCCATATTCTCATCTGTAAAGGCGCCGTGGAAGAAATCCTCGCGCTTTCCACTCAGATTGAAATCCAGGGTGAGGTGCTGCCCATGGACGTCGCTGATCACCATGCAAAGATAGTGAAATTGGTACAGAAACTAAACGAACAGGGGTTCAGGGTAATTGCCCTGGCTTACAAAAACATACCGGAAGCATCTAAGGAATACAGTGTTGAGGATGAGACAGAGCTTATTCTCCTGGGTTTGCTGGCCTTTCTGGACCCCCCTAAAGAGACGACAGCGGAGGCACTTGAAGACCTTCGCCGTAATAATGTTCACGTCAAGATACTGACCGGAGACAACGAGATTATTACGCGCAGTATCTGCAAACAAGTCGGGCTTTCGGTCGATAATATTTTGCTTGGGAATATGCTGGAAGAAATGAAGGATGCCGAGTTGTCGCAGGTGATCGAAAGAACGACAATTTTTGCTAAATTATCTCCAACCCACAAGGAGCGCATTATTCACGCCCTGCAAATGCAGGGCCATGTCGTAGGATTTTTGGGAGACGGGATCAACGATGCCCCGGCTCTTAAGGCTGCCGACGTGGGGGTCTCGGTAGACAGCGCAGTGGATATTGCGAAGGAGTCTTCTGATATTATTCTCCTGGAGCACAGCCTCCTGGTCCTGCAGGAAGGCGTGATCGAAGGCCGCAAGGTCTTTGGCAATATCATCAAGTACATCAAGATGGCTGCCAGCTCTAATTTCGGCAATATGTTCAGCGTGGTTGGCGCCAGTATTTTCCTGCCGTTCCTTCCCATGTTGCCGCTACAGGTGCTGACCAACAACCTGCTGTACGATTTGTCCCAAACAACTATCCCGACTGATGAGGTTGATTCGGATTGGCTGATGAAGCCACGTAAATGGGCCATAGATGAAATCCGACGTTTCATCCTCTTCATTGGCCCGATCAGCTCGATATTTGACTATCTGACTTTCTTCATCATGCTTTATGTATTCAACACCTGGAATAATGAGGCCCTGTTTCATACCGGCTGGTTTGTGGAGTCATTGTTTACACAAACACTGATCATTCACGTGATTCGCACCAACAAAATACCCTTCATACAGAGTTCAGCCAGCCTGCCTCTGATTCTGACATCTTTGATCGTTGTTGCAATTGGAGCATGGCTACCCTCATCTTCATTGGCCGAAGCGCTGGGTTTTGTGCCCCTGCCGCCACTGTATTGGCTGCTATTAGCTGCAATGTTATTGTGCTACGTCATCCTGACCCAGCTGGTGAAGACCTGGTTTATTCGCAGGTATGTTATTGATTGAATG
>JAJRAP010000204.1 GCA_028679855.1 Candidatus Methanoperedens sp. | reverse complement strand
ACGGCCTTGACCAACTGTACAGGGATCGCCACCAAGCTGAAACTGATCGTCCCGCTCCATATGCCCTGCACAGCCATCTGCTATGCTACCTTCTTCAGGCTCGCCTCAAGGGCCTGTAGCAGCTTGTCCGGCGCCGTGGGTTTCAGTCGTCTGGGGCGCAGGACCGCAATTTTTTCTCCGCGTGCTTTCTTGTCGATCAGATCTTTCAGCTTTTTCCGGTGTTCGTTTTCGAATTTCTGCGGCTGAAAAGGCGCTGACAACTGACCGATCAAATCCCTTGCGATCTTCAGCTCTTTTTCAGACAGGGGAGTTTTTTGCAGTTTGAGAGCTTTTGCCGGGACCACTTCGTCGGCATATCGCAGGGTGTTCAGGCAGAGAAGCTTCCCGTTTATCTGCAAGGCCCCGAGATAGGAGCGTCTTCTCATGGTCCAGGTGCATATCCCTGACGTACCAGTTTCCTTCAATGCCCCGGCAAGCGCGTTATATCCATTAAAGGTGATATCCGGCTCCAGATAGTACATGCGTTCAAAAAAGACGGGATCGATCTGTTCGGTTTTGACGAATTCGTGGATTTCGATCATCCGGCCGTCTTCGGGTTCGGTTTGTTCAAGCTCCGCCGGATCGACGAGGATATATTTTCTGTCCTCCAGTTCAAACCCTTTGGCCTGTTCTTCCATGGGCACGGGCACTTTTTCATACGCACAGATCATCTGCTGGTGCAATTTCACACGATCGCGCTTGTGGAGAAGGTGAAATTGAATACGGTCCTGCTGGACAGCGGTATGCAGTTTCACGGGCACATTGATATTGCTGAACTGGATATATCCTTTCCAGATCGTTCTTCCCGCCATTGAAAATCCTCCGGAGTTTTTTCCTTATACTCCCCTCCACCTTGACGGGGGAGGGAAAGGGTGGGGGTGACTAAGATGCTCTTTCCACCCTTTTATTGGCCTATAAGTGAAATATAGCACACAATGTCCCGCTGTCAAGGGTTAGGCAGGTCGATGCATCGCCCATTATGCAGAATGTTCTGCCCCTGACCCTCCGCAAAAGCCTCAAGTCGTTCATAGAGTGAGGCATTGATCTGCCTTTCAAGTTCACGACGAGACCATCTCTCAGTTATACAGGTTTTTAAATAAAATTCATTTTCCTCTACAGAATCAGTTTGATGTACAATCATCAAATTATGAGACCATGACAATTCTGTCACCAGTGGTGACAGTTTCAATAACATTATTTAAGATCTATTTAAAGATGCAGCTTTGGCTTGCACTGTTTGAGCAATTTCTGCCTTCCATTCAGGAGCATGTAGGTTCTGGCGAAGTGTGCCGCATGTGTCGAGTAAGTCCCGGATAGCTGCAACTCGCACATTGCGCGACGTGAACATAGCTTCAAAGAATGCTTTAAACTGTGCGAGAGTGAAAGGAATTATGTCCAGACGCATTCGAGTGTCGTCACGAGTATACCAGACACCTATGCGGAACGTCTCAGCTGTATTACTGTCAATCCGGTTGGCAAGGAACATCCCGTAAACAGGTTTTTCATATTGCATCGCCAGTTCTGCCACATGCCGTCTAACAGGCTCCCCTTCCGCTGCTTCCTGACGGGAACTCTCCGTCAAGGTTACTTCTACAACAACCACAAAGTCCTCGAATTCGAAGATAAGGTCGGGGCCATTGCCCGGAGCGGTGCCTACCGGTAGAAACTCGTGATCAATCTTAAAGCGCCGTGCGGCATAAGGCTTATTCACAAGGCTGTCTATAGCGAGAAATGCCCGCCACAAGATCCATTCGAAGTACGCGGGTGCTTCCGTTTGTGGAATTATTATGGGTTCATCATCACCACGTACTGTCCGACGGCGTGGATTTATAAGCACGTCCATATACTTTATAATCTCGATCCATTCCTGTGCCTGTCTTTCGGCATATGTGTTTTCGTTTAGTTCTGCCAGAGTATGCTCTATTTCATGGCGCGGAGCACTGCAATATCCGCGGACGTATGCACTGGTCTATCAGCAATTGTGTAGGGAACACCACGTCTGTTAAGCTGTGACACAAGGTCATCAAGAACTACTAAAGCTGCTTCCCTGTTGTCGGTAGGTAATGTAGCACCCTTACAAATGGTAATCAGAATCGACCGGTCACTATCTGGTATACCGGTATCTGCTACTAGCTGCTCCATAAAGACCCGCTTCTCAGCAACAACAGTAATGCCCCTACCCTTGCTCTGCACAAGACCCGTGGCTTTCAAGTAACGGAAGTTTGTGTCTGCGTAATCTTTGAAAGTACCAGCAACGTAATTGTGATTGTCTGCTGCTGCGTTAAGGGCGTCTTGATCAAACCGTCGCTTATTCGTAGATTGATTCCGGTCAGTCCTGAACGCCAATATTCTGCTTACCACATCTTCAAGCGGATTGTCCGACGACGTCATCTGGACATATAAGCCCATCTCAAGGAAGTTTAACGTGCTGTCACCAGTACGTCGCTCAAGATCGAGCATAATTGTCAACGTATGACGCAAAGGGGAAAAGACACTGAATGTGTAACCTCGTTCTAGTGCAGACGGTATATAATAGGCGGCAAGCGAACGGAGAAAGCACTCTTGCATCCCGGGGACATTATCGGCATCAATTAGTCTACGCCCGTTAGGTGTAATGGTGAAAGGCTCCCCGATATCAGCTTGCGGTATTCCCTCACGAGCCGGGACTTCGGGGTAAATAAAACCCAACTGGCTTAGTGCCGCCCGCCATTTTCGCCCGAGGGGTTCCGTTACTATGTAATCCTATACATCCCTTTCCCCCTGAATTCCAGAATACCTTTGTCACGGAGGATTTGTAACTGCTGACGGATTTTGGGGCGGATGTGTTTGTTATCGGGATGGAGTTTTTGAAGTTGTTCGTCATAAGCATAAATTTCTTCCAAAGTAAAATCTGCCTTACCGAGGTCTCTAACTATTTTTAAAACATCAGATGTCCAGCCTCTTGAATCAAATTTCTTTTCTGATAAAAACCTGAACTTGTCATAATTCGCCCTCACTGATTCAGGACTTATAATATTTCTGTCTTTAATAATCGCTATTTTCCCGTCGAGAGGAATTTCCTTTAAAACAATATTGCAGCCAATCCATCCAGCTCGGCGGGCATTTTGCGAAAGAGGTTTGCGAGCTTCTATACATGAAAGTGTTAGAAAATACCTGGGGACAACCAAGAGGTTTTCAGCGCAATTGCTGGTCGAATTGTAATGTAATAGGAATAAGTTTGGTGTTCGATTTGTTCTGATCGAATTAATCATGGGTTCGTATGCGGCGTCAACGATTTTGCCTCCTAATATTTTACTCTGACTTTTTAACTGGTAAGTTTCAGAGCACTTGTCACAAAAGAAATCAATTACTTTTGTATTATCACGAGCAGCTTGCAGTCGTGAACGATTACATGATATGCAGAACAAATTCCTTACTGCCCAATCTTCCGTAAGGACTCTTGCTATCTGAGAAAGGCTTTTGTAATTCCTTGCTTTATCAACATCAAAAAAAAGTTCCATTCAATTCTCCAAAAGATAATTTACAGCTATTTTACACAATTTTTGATTGTTACTTATAGCCAGTTGACATTTGTACTCGATTCGATCAATGATCGATCCAGAGAGGGGCTCTCAACCGTCTTCGTTTTATTGCAAATAATGGCTTACGTTACTTCATAGGATCGAGGATCGCCTTGAGAGCATGAACAGAATACCAAGAAGGCGGCGGTGGGTGTAAAAAGGCTTCAACCTGAAAGCTTTGACCTTGAATGCACCACAGTTTGGTCTTTTCCGAAAAGAGGCAACTGGGCAACCCACCGATCCGATTACAGGGGCAACTGGTCGCCGCAGGTTGTCCGCAACTTAATACTTCGCTATTCAAATGAAGGGGATGTCGTCCTTGATCCAATGGTCGGCGGAGGAACGACTTTGATTGAATGCAAGTTGACAGGAAGAAGAGGTATCGGGATTGACATAAATCCAAATGCAGTAAAAATTACAAAAGAGAGATTAAACTTTGATCATCTTTATTCTCAAACGCAGGAATGCTATGTTGGTGATGCGAGGAATCTTAAAGACATAATAGATAACTCAATTGATTTTATATGCACGCATCCGCCGTATGCAGACATTATTAAATATTCTGAAGGAAAACTTAACGGAGACCTGTCTAATATACATTCGATCGACTCTTTTTGTGATGAAACTGAAGCAATAGCCAATGAATGTTTCAGAGGTTTAAAGCCCGATAAATTCTGCGCCATCCTCATTGGCGATACAAGGAGGAAGAAGTTCTACATCCCTCTCGCATTCAAAGTTATGGAACGCTTCCTGAAAGCAGGATTTGTTTTGAAGGAGGACATTATTAAAGTCCAGTACAACTGCAAGGCAACGGGTTTCTGGGTGAAGAAGTCTAAGCTGTACAATTTTCTGCTCATCATGCACGAGCACATGTTTGTATTTCAGAAAAAAAGCTATTAGCATTCATTAGGGTCAAGTCGGGCATAATTCTTCCTTTCGTGGAAATTGGGCTCCTCAAGTTCCTCGTAATT
>JAJRAP010000203.1 GCA_028679855.1 Candidatus Methanoperedens sp. | reverse complement strand
ATCATGGTCGGTAACCTTTTTGATCATCTCAACTTCTTCATCTGAGAGATCTCCTTTTCCACATTTATAGCATTTATATAGGGAACCATCCACTTTTATGTCGTCCATATTACCAAGAATATATTTGAATTCGTCAAATTCTTTCGGAATACGAGTATTCACTTCATTTGCTATTCTGAGCCCATATTTAATGGCCCATTGTGCTTCAGATAAACTTATTTCTTTAAGCATTTTCATTCCACCCACCCTAACAATAACCTGTCTTTGGAAATCCTGCATAGTGATACTATGACTCCCAAAACATTTTTTCAAACCCATCTTCCATGCATCTATTAACACATTTATATATTGAAATCTACCATCTGGTCTTTCTCGCATAACGATAATGGCATAGCTTCCCTCCGTCTTTGATTTTAGCACTTTATACACAGGCAGCCCTTCAATTATTTCTTTGCCCGTTGTTATTGTTTTATAATAACTACAGCTCTCATCACATCCTATCGTTGTTCGATTCATCCCACAGCACTTTGCACATATTTCATCTCCTCTCACCAGACAGTGTCTGTTTGAAAACCTTGTTTTACAAAGAGGGCATAATTGTTTTTTTGTCATGAATTTACCTTTGATTTTGCTGTCACTTTTCATTAAACATTTTTATCACTATATAAAATGAACTATTGTGCGCAGCTTTATGTATTTTTGATAAGCCTTTTTCAAAAAATGAGAATTTAACTACTCCTACCATCCTTCCAAAAAAGCCGGGAGAAAGCCTCGCAGGGGAATCTGTGGAGATGTGCATACTGCACAGCACTCATTCTTATTCATTCTTCTGTCGAGAATTATAGCGCTAGATTTTTCGTGTTCACCAAAATTTATATGGGTTGGAGGTATATCAGAAGTAAAGGCATTTAATGTGGGTTATTAATGTCCGTCCTGGACATCATATAAAAAGTTTTAAGCCTTTCAATGAGACATATCTCACCGCACTCACGAAGCATCTCTTTCGTTGGGGTCTTGCCGGCTAATTCGTATGCTTCTATGCCAGAATTAAGATTACCACTCATCAGGAACTTCCTGCCAATACTTACGAGCTTATCAGCTGGAAGAGGTGCCCCGATAAGCTTTGCCGCATCAACAGCTGAGTAGATACGTCCCTCGTCAAGATATTTATTAATATAGTTATTAAGTTCCTCTTTCGATAGCGATACACCAGCCACTTTAGATGTATCTATGGCTTCAGGCATCTTCCCTTCTTCGACATCATTTCAATCAAATGATCAGGTATAAAGTTTTTGGTGAGAGGAAGATCTAGGCGATCTTCCTTATTATCTCATCCACCATCTCACTTGACTTCGCATGCCCTCCCATGTCATAGGTAACCTTCTTACCCTCTGATATAACTTTCTCGGTCGCTTCAAAGATCGCTTTTGAGTTCTCATACTCCCCCAGATAATCAAGCATCCATGCCCCTGCAAGCACGGTAGCTACCGGGTTTACCTTATCCTGACCCGCATATTTTGGCGCAGAGCCATGGGCTGGCTCGAACATGGCATAGCAGTCACCTATATTCGCAGAATAGATGAGCCCGATGCTGCCCACAAGCGCTGAGCACTCTTCGCTAAGGATATCCATGAAAAGGTTAGTCGAGAGGAGGACTTTTTTATTGAATATCTGTGGGTTCTTGATCAACTGCTGTGCAATATTATCGATATGGTATTCCTCAAGTTCGATGTTTGGATAATCCTTCCTGACTTTATCCACTTCCTCAAGGAAAGTCCCGCAGGTCATTTTGAGTATGTTGCTCTTATGTATCGCCACCACGTTTTTCCATCCCCTTCGCACCGCTTCTTCAAATGCGTAACGCGCTACGTTCCTGCATGCTGGTCGCGTTATTTTTCTGAACGCTATATAAACGTCATCGGTCAACTGCACTTCCTTCCCGAAATACAGCCCTTCAGTGCCCTCCCTCACACACACAAAATCAACATCTCCAAGTGGTTTCTGGGTGTTCGGGAAGGATTTTATCGGCCTCACATTTGCGTACAGGTTGAACTTCTGTCGGATAGACACCGCAACACTCTTCGGTGAGCCAGTGCCTCCCGGGGTTGTGGTCGGACCTTTAAATCCTGCATCACTGTTTGATAATGCATCCCAGGTCTCAGGAGGTATCAACGAATCTCCGCCGTTTGTTTCCCACCATTGCGTGCCTGCTTCGCATATGATAAATTCAACATTCGTACCTGCGGCTTCAACTATCCTTAGCATGCTGCTAACAAGCTCAGGACCTACGCCGTCACCTTTTATTACTGCTGCAATCTTACTCATGATCATCCATATTGCTAATTATTGGGCTTCAGAAACGCCCGCACCTATCTTTTTTAAGTCCTCAAAGAACCCCGGGTACGATATGCCCACAGATTCAACTGTATCAATGGTCGTCCCTCCTGCCACCATCCCTGCCACAGCAAGCGCCATAACTATCCTGTGGTCATCCCAACCGTGCACCTGCGCTCCTTTTAGCGTCCCGCCCCTGATTATCAACCTGTCTTTTTCCTCTGTTATGTCAACGCCCATCTTTTTTAGCTCCACTGTCATGGCATGGAGCCTGTCTGTCTCTTTATATCTCACATGCTCTGCGTTCTCGATGACCATCGTGCCTTTTGATGCGGCGCCAAGCACCGCAAGCGTGGGAACAAGATCAGGTGTCTTTCCGACATCCACGTTGATGCCTTGCAGTTCGCTCCTGTTCACCTTTACCTCTCCTTTTTTCTCATCCCACTTGATCTGCGTACCCATTTTGCCAAGAATATCTATGAGAACTGAATCTCCCTGCTCCGTGGGGAAGAGGTTTTTTATTGTGACATCCCCGCACAGCGCGCCTGCTGCCATTATGTAAGATGCTGATGAGAAATCGCCCGGAACATTATATGATCTCAGGTCGTATTCCTGTTCAGGCGGAATTGTAAAAGCGTTAGTACCATCTTCGATGATCTTTGCTCCGGCATCTTTTAGCATGTCAATTGTTATGTTCACGTAAGGTCGGGATTTCATCTCCCCTTTTATCATCACTTTTGTCTCAGTCCGGGCAAAAGGGCATGCTATGAGCAGCGCAGAAATGAACTGAGAACTTATCGAACCGTCGATATAAACACGGCCCCCTCTCATCTTCCCCCGTACCACTATTGGAGCCATGCCGTTATTGCGCGTGGAGAACGTCTCAGCGCCAAGGTCGTTGAGCGCGTTTAAAAGCGGTGTATTGGGCCTGCTCCGTATGCTGGCATCGCCCGTTAGAACTGTTGCTCCTTCTGCAAGTGAAGCAATTGCGGTCATTATGCGTAATGTGGTGCCTGAATTGGCGACATCAAGCACGTTATCCGGGGTCTTGAGTTTCCCAACAACCCCTTTGATAACTAATGATTCTTTCTTATGCTCAAAACTTGCACCATATGCCTCAGATGCTCTTATCGTGGCTCTTGTATCTTCTGAAATAAGAGGATTGTTGACGGTCGCCTTTTTTGAGAGCGCAGCTATCGCAATAGCCCTGTGGGTATAGCTTTTCGATGGCGGGGCATTTACAGTGCCTTTTATCTCTGATCTCTGGATAACGAATTTCATGCGAGTAGGCTTAATGACCATGCAACTATTTATTGCTCTTCATCACATTTGTTTCTGTCAAAAACGGGGGGCGGAGATACTACTGAGGATGTTGAAGCCATTAACGATGCATTTTCAACATCCACTCTTTCTTTGATATCAGGTAATCCAATTCTGCTCAAATAACTTGAAAAACGTTGATGTTTAAAATCAACTATTAACTGTGGTACCTGCAATGCTTGATTTTTTTCTAAAAAATGGAATCTTGCATGGTTCTGCTGTGTTATCCGCTTATAATCTTCACTCTTTTTCCATTCGTGCATTTTTAATCCAATAGATTTTAAATGGTCACCAATTCTGAACACTTCTGCATTGTAGGCAGGGCATATCAAAATCGTTTGCAGATATTTATCATGTTTTTCAGAGGCGGGTTGAGACCTGTTGTTGAAATCCAATTCAAGATCGCAGTCTTGAGTCAATACGATGATATATGGCAGAGTTGCTTGAGAAATTTCATATATTCGTTTAGAAGTATGCTTAATATACATTGAATCAATCTTGCTTAGAAACATACCCCAAAACCTTTCTTTTTACTTGCGTCCTCTCATATTTTTCGTAGTCGATATCTACATTGAAAGGATACGCCTCTTCTTTTTTTTGGGTTTTTGGTGCAAATGTTCCTGACTCGCTAAAGTAATCATCTGTTTCGTTATAAGTCATTTTTTTCATCTCGCATACGTTTGTAAGTTCTCTTTATAGGTGCTATGATCAAATAAATTTTTAATTTCTTCATGTAGTATATAAATTTGACCAATGATAGAAGAAATATCTATTTCATTTTTTGAATAACAATCATAATCGAGTAAAAATTCCTTCTTCGCTATTGGATTTGGAGATTCACTATTAAACCACCCATACATAAATCTAACATAATAATCAGACTTATTTAATTCTATTACGCCAACAGACCTTGATAGTTCACTTCGATTTTCGACAAAATCAAGACTACAAATAAGTGGCGCTTTAATAAGTTCTGTCCAATCAAATGGGTCTCCTTCATCAATAATTATTTGATTTATATAACGAAGCCCCGTTCTCGATACTTTTATAGAAGGGCTCTGTTCTCCCAAATTTTGAATTACTTTTTGTACAAGTCCTTTAAATTCTTCATAATTATTATATTTTTTAAGTTCAAGAATAATTGCGTTGGGTTCTAAAACTAATGAGTTGTTTGTTGTATTGTTACGAAGGAAAAATGATTTAAATCGCTTCTCCTTTGTGGTTTTTTGAGTCTGGTCAATGGTCATTTCTACAGTTACCATATCTCGAGCTTCGAACTCTGGAAGAATATCTGAAACAACTCTCTTTATATTATCCAATACCTGCTGAGAACGGTTTATTTCACCCGAAAAGTCCAACCTTAATATTACCTGCTTCAAAAAATTTCCTGGCATATCATCCCTTTATTGTGGAATAACATATACATAATATCATAATATATACCTATCTATCCAATCTCAGTAATCAGCCACTACCCTCCGCCCCTTATCTTTGATACAAAAATGTAGTTATATTTCAAGATATTGCTAATGGATGCGCGAAAACGAGCGCGTGTAGCAGTCACAAAACCCGGACTTAAGTACGAGGCATGTAGCTATCGTTCTTAGCATGATGTACATCCTGAGTTTCAATATACTTACTCACAACATCCCAGCCATTCCCAACGCTTCCGAAAATATAAACAAGCGGCAAGCGGCGTGAAAGTATTTTTATTGACAAAACTTAACTGGTAAATATATAATTGGAGATTTCATATGAAATCCTACGATAGTTATTTCAGTGGTGAAATGAAGGATATAGCGTGAAATGGGTCGAAAAACTCTTCGGGAAAAAAGCCCAGGATCCGATAGAGATAAGATTTGAAGAACTTCCTGCATGGCTTGCATCAAGCAGCGACAGATTATCTCAGGGCAGGCATGCAGAGTCTTTGTATTCCGATATCCAGGACGCGCTTCATGGGATAAGAAAAAGTGCATTAGAGCTTGAAAAAGCAGAGCCTGAAGGGAGATTTCATCTGAAGATGGTAAAAATTGCATCAAGCAGCAGGGATAACATGGTAAAGCAGGTCAGGCTGCTTATGAACAATATCAATATCCCTAAAAGAACTGACATAAAGACCGTCCTAGAGTTCCACGAAAACGCTATTCAGACACTTGCAATGTGTCTTGAGAATATGATGAAGAGTTATCAATATACAAAAATGGTGTTTTTTGAAGATTCAAAAAAAGTCATTGCAGAGGTGAACGAGCTTGGAAGGCTTCTGAACCAGCTTGTCGAACCCTTAAATGACAAAAAAAAAGTGCTTGATGCATTTGACAATGCCGAAAAAAAAATACTAAATATAAACAACCTGAATCATCGGATCGACGATGAGAAAAAAACAATAAAAGAACTCAATGAAAAGATAGATTCTCTAAAAAAGAAACTCGAATTGAATCGTGATAATCTGGCGCGGCTTGCAGACAGCGAACAATGGAAACAATATTTGAACAGTAAGAATGACCTTGTTGACCTGGAAAATAAAGCCAAAAAAGCAGAATCTGATATTATCACTCTTCTTGTTCCTTTAAATAAGCCTCTCCAAAGGCTCAAGCAGATGAACGAAGCAGGGAAATACGACCTGCCTCCTGCAATCAAGAAAGAGCTTCACCTGTGTTTAACAGATCCGAAGTCAGTCTGTCCAGAGTTCGTTGTTGATGTTCAGAACATTATCCAGAAAGACACCGTAGCTT
>JAJRAP010000202.1 GCA_028679855.1 Candidatus Methanoperedens sp. | reverse complement strand
GAAGCCCCGGGAGGGATTTGAACCCTCGACCTAGAGATTACAAATCTCTCGCTCTGCCAGGCTGAGCCACCGAGGCAACGAACTTTCGCCTAAAAGGATTGATTAAAATTTAAAAGCTTCGGTAATCAATCCTCATCAATAAATTTTTTATCAGATGTTTCCACGAGCAGGCCCTGAATGATCACGGCATAAGCCGGTCTGGCTATACCAACACCGATAAGCACACCGATTATGGTTATCACAGCAAATCCCTTCAGAGCGCCAAAGCCCATGATCAGAAGAGGAGACATGGCTATAACAACAGTAGCAGCGGCTGCCATTATGATAGCGAATGCCTTTGTCAGCCTGGACCTGTACACCTTATCTGGCGGCATCGCGCCGCCGGCAAGAACTTCATCTGTTATGATTATTAGATGGTCAACACCTGTGCCTATGACCGCAATGATGCCCGTGATCGTTGGCAGATCAAGCTGGAAACCTACAATTGCGGTGAATCCAAGAATGATAAGGACTTCACTGAATGAAGTAGCAAGCATCGGGATTATGATATTGGGTTGCCGGTACCTGAAATAGATTGCAAATGCCACTGTAACCAGGGCAATAATTCCAGCGATTGCTACCTGTTCCTTGAACTTCTCTCCAAGATCCGCAGAAACCTGCCCTGAACCTACTACTTCAACATTGACAGGAAGCGCCCCGGCGCTTAAATGTATCTGGAGTTCTCTTGCCTTTCTCTGTCCCTCATCACCCTGACCGGTTGACGCGACAAGGGTCTTAACTGGCACGCTTTTGATGTTCTTTGCAAGTTCACGATCAAGCGGCGCATCAAACACAAGTTTTTCATCAAGGTACATGCTCAGGTAATGAGACTCAGGGTTGGTCACTGCGCCATACTGGATGGCTGCATCTCTGAGCGCCTGTGCGCCTTCATCGCTGAGTTCAAAAGGGACACCCCATTTATCTACTTTTTCTGTCGCTCCAGCTACCCTTACAGATTCCTTCTGGATGGGATCAACTTTCTTGATCTCTGTACCATATAATACATGCACAGTTTCATTTTTCTGCACCTGTATCCTGATCTCGAATTTACCGGGTTTGGCTGCGATCTCGCGAGCTGTTGTCATGTCCATGCCGGCAAGATCGACCATAATATAATTATCCCCTACAGTTCTGATCGGGATTTCCTTGAACCCGGCAGTGTTCAGTTTATCTTCAAGGATTTTTTTAGTTAAATCCCGCGTCTCCGAGCTTACACCTTCTTTAAATTTGGTTACTTTTCCATCCACCTGTTTTAAGGTGTTTTCCAACTCCTCCTGCGTAACGGCTTTTCTTATTTCAAACATAATGACACTGCCCGTAATTGGAATGACCTCAGCGTTCAGGCTATTCTCAAGATATTTTTTGATCAAATACACTTTGTTCGTTTGCAGAGTTATTCTAGTTCCACCTTCAGCGCCTTTTGTAACTGTGGAAACGCCATATCCAAGAGCATCTATCGTCTTTTTATCTATGTCCTTTGATGTAGTGAATGTAACAGATTCCTCAGCCACTTCATCGAGCCTTATTGCAGGGTCATTGAACAGCCTTCCGAATTCTGCCTGTATTATCTTCCCTTCATCTGCATCCACCTGCGCCACAACACCCTGAAGCTGTAACTGCAGCCAGGAACCGCCTTCAAGGTCAAGACCATACTTAAGATTGGTATTGAATTTGCCGTCTGAATACGAAGGCATTATGGCTACGATCGAGCCAAGGATTACCGCTATGAACAATACTACGCGCGCGTTTTTATAAAAAGGTTCTTCTTCGTTCATGCTGTGTGCCTCTTCTTTTTTGGTTTTTCAACCTTTTTCTCCAGCGCAGCCCCTCTTCCTATATACCACTTCAGGATGCCCACATTCGTCATCCAGGTATTCACCATATCCGCGATCAGACCGAAAATAAGCACAACTGAAATGTCTCTTATTATATCAATACGCGTGAAAGACGATATTATATAGGAACCCGATGATACAATGAACAGGGCTACAAGGGCAGCGAGCGTTGTCGTTGTCATTGTCAATCCTGTTTTCATGGCATCTTTTATCTTGTCGTTAAGTTCCCCCTTACGTTTGAGAAGCCTTGTGGTAAGCAGTATGTCCGTATCCACGGAGTAACCGATAAGCATCAGGAGGGCCGCTACTGTGCCGAGAGATAATACAACACCGAACACATCCATCATCGCTGCCGCAAAAACGATATCAGCTAAAGCCGAGATCACCACTGCTGCGGACGGGACAAAAGTCCTGAATATTATGAATACTACAATTGCCATCCCCACAAAGGATAGAATAATAGCGCGGAGCGCCTGCTCCTGGAGGGATTTACTGACGATTTCTCCCATCTGCCTTATTTCCACATTGGTATATTCTGAATTGATCTTTTTTGTCAGAGCTTCCTGAAGAGAATCTGTCATCGGACCTAACTGTATCATTTTGCGTCCTGACCCGCCATACTCTCTTGCCTGGATAACGGGATAACCCTGGAATTCAGCTTTCAGTTCATCCGGGGTTTTTGCGCTGTCAAAAATAATCGCAGTTCCGCCTTTGAATTCCACACCGAGTTCCACAGGTGAGCCTGTGGTCAGAAATGTATAGCCCAAAATAGAAAGTGATAACAATAGAAAAATCGCAGGAATGGTAATCATCTGTTTTAGACTCGTGTTCTTAACGTATGCTTCAATGGTTTTTTCAATGCTCAGGGTCATGACATCTCCTTCCAATAATTCAGAACTCGCTTAAATTATAATACAACATATTTACCTTTTGCTATTGGACGTTTCGGTAATTATTTATCGTTTGTTGCGTATTCAAAGCTGAATGCGACCGACACTGGATGAATATTTTATGGAAATTGCAGGCATCGTGGCAAAGCGCTCCACCTGTCTGCGCAATCAGGTCGGAGCTGTTATAGTAAAGGAAAAGAGAATCCTTTCAACAGGTTATAACGGCGCACCGCGAAACCTTGAACACTGCCTCGATATCGGATGCATACGGCAGCAGAACAACGTTGCTTCAGGGACAAGACATGAACTGTGCAGAGCCGTCCATGCTGAACAGAACGCCATAATCCAGGCTGCAATTCACGGCGTGAGCATAGAGAATGCAACAGTCTATTGTACTCACCAGCCATGCATATTGTGTGCAAAAATGCTAATAAATGCGAACGTAAAAAAAGTCGTTTACGGGACATTGTATCCCGATAAAGAAGCCCTGAATTTTTTCGAGAAAGCCGGTGTTGAGGTCGAACAACTGACATTGAAAAATCCCTGAGGAACATGCTTGAGATCATAAACTTTTTTGGGACTATATTTATGGCAATGTGGTTGATGCTGCCTGCTTATATCGCCAATCCCATGGCAGTGGTTTTCGGGGGCGGTCCTCCTGTGGATATGGAAATGAAATGGCATGACGGTCAGAGGATACTCGGGGGTGGGAAAACAATAAGAGGATTTGTCGGGGGTACAGCGTGCGGTATCGCCGCTGGTCTTTTTCAGATATATGCCGCATCAGTTTTCGATATTCCTATAGTCCCGACAATAACCGCCGTAATCACCCTCTCCTTTGGCGCTCTCCTTGGGGATATTGTAAAAAGTTTTTTTAAAAGGAGGATAGGTTTCGTGCGCGGGGCAGAACTTCCTATTATAGACCAGCTTGATTTCGTTGCAGGCGCGTGGATCCTTACATACATCTTTGACCCTGTGTGGTTTACCAAATACTTCATTTCATCGCCCTGGATAATCCTTACAGTCCTTGTTCTTACTCCAATACTCCATCGCCTGACCAATATATTTGGATATAATATTAAATTGAAAAAGGAGCCCTGGTAATGAAAAGCCTCGCAGACGCATTGAAAGAATGCGGAGCCATAAAATTTGGTGATTTCACGCTCGCATCAGGCAAGAAAAGCAGGTATTACGTCGATATCAAAAAAGCCAGCACAAATCCCGGTTTATTAAAATTGATAGCCTGCAGGGTTTCAGAAATAATGAAACTCCATTTCATCAATGCGGATTACATTGGCGGAGTTGCCCTGGGGGGTGTACCAATTGCGGTATCGGTCTCACTGGAGACTGGATCGCCCCTTTTGATGATAAGAAAAGAGGCAAAAGATTACGGCACAAAAGGGCAGATAGTTGGAGATGTTATCCCCGGCAGTAAAGTTGTGCTTGTTGAGGATGTAACCACAACGGGCGGGTCTGTGATAAAAGCCATACAAGCATTGAGAGATGAAGGACTTATAATTCGTCACGTTATAACTGTAGTAGACCGCGAAGAAGGAGCCTCAGAAACTCTGGCATCTGCCGATGTTGAACTCATACCGCTTGTCCGGATGAGCGAACTATTAAAAAAATAAGAAAAAAAAATCAGATTATCGCTTTCAGCAGATCCTTGTCGCGAAGGAGGCCAAGGAGGTTCCTTGAACTTGTTATTACAGGGATCTGGTCTAATCTCTTACGCCTCATTTTCTTGGCGCTTTCGCTGACCTGGGAACTCGAAACAACGGTCTCGGGTTCGCCCTTGAACTTTATGATATCTTTTACGGGATAACTTGGCAGCTTGATCTTGGAAACGCTGTAATAAAGGCTCATTGTATCGCGCATGGATTCCCATGTCCATGCATCGTCATCAGATCCAGAAGACATATTGGAAACCTCGGTGCGGTCCTCAATTATACTTGCACCAATGAGATCCTTATCTGAAGCCACACCCACAAGAGCCATGTTCGAATCCAGTATGGGGACCGCCTTTACATCAGCCAGTTCCATGATAGCACCCACCACAGAAATTGGGGTTTCGCTCCAGACAGAGACCACATGGTTCACGAGATAATCGCTTATCGGAGTTGTGATATTCATTTTTGCCATTGCGCCTATTATATCCGCTATGGTTAAAATGCCCGAAAGCTTGTTATTCTCAACCACGGGAAGACGCCTGATATTATTTTCCAGGATCAAACGGGCTGCTTCAGCTATCGATTTACCAGGCGAGATGGTTACGGGATTCCGTGTCATTATTAACGCTATCTGCTCTTCTTCCCGATTCTTCAGTAGATCTGTCCGGGTAACGATCCCGAGCAGTTCCCCGTTTTTTACTATGGGGACTCCAGAGATATGCTTTGTTTTTAATATTTCAAGCACTTCATCCCTTGAGCCCGGCAATTCGGCGGAAGCAACCTCTCTTATCATCACATCATCAACAATGATGTTTTCTGGCGAATCAACCATTATTGTCTCCTTTTTTATTTTTTTCCGCGCACTACAAGTACAGGTATTTTTGAGGTGCGAACTACTTTTTCGGCAACGCTTCCAAGCAGGAATCTGTCAAGACCGCTTTTTCCAAGCGTACCCATTACGATAAGATTTATGGCATTCTTTTCAGAATATTTTATTATTTCCTCTGCAGGATGCCCTTCGACTGTATTTCTTTCCACTTCCAGCCCTTCTGCTTTAGCTTTGTCTGCAACATATCTGGTGGCTTCATCTCCTTCCTGTTTCAGAAGCGCATACATGCTTTCCCATGCTGCATCCATGGGTATCGACGCAAACGCTGCTGTATCGATCACATATATGACATGCACTTTTGCCTCTGTGTTTTTTGCCAGCTCTAATCCATAATCTATCGAGTTTTTCGTATATTCTGACCCATCTGTTGCAATCAGTATTTTTTTATACAATTTGCTTGACATAATTTATCTCCTTTTCTTTAGATTATTCTTATAATGTCATCCGGTCTTGCACGTCTAACTAAACTACTTAATGGATTCCTTATTCCCTGCATATTGTTGGACTTTTTATTTAATACCATTAGTCTTGCTTTTTTCCCCGTTTTTAT
>JAJRAP010000201.1 GCA_028679855.1 Candidatus Methanoperedens sp. | reverse complement strand
TATTTTTTGATGATTTGAATTTTCATATCCAATATGCAAATCAGATGCGCAATATAATTTCATGAAACCACCTGCCATTATTATTAATGTTAGATGTACTTTCTTTATCTTTTGATATAATCTTTTCCATGCTGTGGATTTAGAAAAGATTATTAGTATTTACCCATCTTCCTGCGACCATGTTTCTACAAAGCTATTCCATGGTTGAAAGAAACACAGATGCTTCCACGCGATGGAAAATGTGTCTCAAAAGATTTTAAGGATAACTCGGATTAGGTTTTCTCAGAAGTGGCAGCATCAATCTATAATATCGTCAATAAGTGGCTTGAACGCATGAAAGCCGATAACTTCCGCGGCGCATTGAGTTGTCTTCTGACCATACGCTGCTTGATCTTCATAATTCAATTCAGCGCGCATATGGTTTTGACGACGATCATCTTTATTCTTTTTTTATTGAATCAAAAGGAAAATCGCTGAAAACTAACCTTCCAACACACCCAGCAATCTCTCGATATCCTCGTCGCTGCAGCATTCGGTCACGCAATATAGTACAGCATTCCCAAGTTCGGGATACCATTTCTTAAGAGGAAGCCCGCCAGTTATCCCTTCTTTCAATAACTTTCTGTTCATGACCTCAATATCATCATCAGACACCGCAACAAACTCCCTGAAATGGTGTGAATCGAAAAGGGGCGCCCTAAAGCCTGTTATACCATTCATTCTTTCTGCGACCTCTTCCGGCTTTTTTACGAGGAATGACCCGAGTTCCGAGAGCCCTCCCGCCCCCATCCATGCGATATAGACCGTTGATGCAAGGGCATTCAGCGCATGATTGGTGGTGATATTAGAAGTGGCTTTCTGCCTCCTTATATGCTGTTCTCTTGTCTGGAGCGTCAGGACAAAACCCTGTCTGCCCTCTACGTCATGCGTTTCTCCCACAAGCCTTCCTGGCATGTCGCGGACATATTCTTTTTTGCACGCTATCACTCCAAGCTGTGACCCTCCGAAGCTGACCGGATTTCCTAAAGACTGAGCATCACCATTAACGATGTCAGCATCGAACTCTGCCGGGGGTCTAAGCACGCTCAATGAAAGCATATCAGTCCCGAAAACGAATAGGCTACCTGTTTCATGTGCGATATTCGACACTTCCTGTGTTGTTTCATCTATCACACCAAAAAAGTTAGGGCTTTCCATATAGACCATGCACGTATTCGCATTTACGGCGCTAATTAGCTTTTCAATATCGATCTGACCGCTCTGTGCATCGTATCCGACTTCGATGACCTTCATGCCCGCGCCTTTTATGTATGTCTTTAAAACCTCCACTCTTGCAGGATGAGTAGTCTTCGGGATGATTATGTCACGTCTGTCTTTTTTAATGCGCGCCGCCATAAGCGCTGCTTCGCCCAGGGAACTTGCCCAGTCGTACATCGAAACATTGGATACGTCCATGCCCGTAAGCTGGCAAATGAATGTCTGGTATTCAAAAAGCGCGCGCAGGAACCCCTGGCTTAATTCTGGTTGATATTGGGTATATGAAGTGAAGAACTCACTCCTTGAAATTATTGCTCTTGCGACAGCAGGGACATAGTGGTTATAGCAGCCCGCTCCCAAAAACATGGGATATGTTCTGTTCTGTGCGAGAATAGAGTTCATCTCTCGCACGACTTCATTTTCGGATCTTCCGGCAAAGGGTTCTTTCTCTTTGTACCGCACCTCTGCTGGAATGTCGGCAAAAAGTTCATCTATTGACGCCACACCTATATGCTCAAGCATCTGCTTTATCTCGGTTTGCGTATGCGGGATATAGGGCATTTTTTACCTCATTTATTTAACCAGATGATCCATGAGTTCTGAATATTCCCTGGCATTGAGCAATTGATTAAGTTCATCCTTATTGCTCATCTTTACTTTGACCATCCAGCCCTCACCGTAAGGGTCGGAATTGATAAGTTCAGGGCTCTCTTCAAGTTTGCTATTTACCTCTATGACCTCTCCGCCGACAGGTGAAAGTACGGCATTTACGGCTTTTGTGGACTCGACATAACCAAAATCTTTCTGGAACGTTAATTTGTCCCCGACTTTCGGAAGTTCTACGAAAACAACATTTCTTAACTCTTTCTGGGCATAGTCAGTAATACCGACTACGGCAATATTGTCCTCAACGCGCGCCCATTCATGCTCTTGCGTATACCACAGCCCATCTCTGACATCCATTTTGGATCCATTCATTTTCTTCCCTCCAGAAAAGGTAATCTTACAACTATTCCATAATAGGTCTTATTTCTTATAACTATTCCAATCCTTGTATCAGGATATGCGTATTCGGACTTCACGTATCCGAGCGCGATGCCAACGCCGAGCATGGGTGAGTTCGTCCCGCCTGTTACAATGCCTATTTTTTCACCGCTGTTTCCAACTATGTCATATCCGTGCCTGGGTATCCCGCGCTCAAGTTTTATTCCAACAAGTCTCTTTGATACATCCTGCTCTCTTATCTTTAGCAGCGCTTCCTTTCCAATGAAATTTTTTCTCCATTTAACAGCCCACTCAAGTCCTGCCTCGATCGGATTATTCTCATCCGCTATGTCAATTCCTGAAAGTATGTAGCCCATTTCAAGCCTCAGCGTGTCGCGGGCGCCGAGTCCCACGGGTTTGATATCTTTGCCTCCGGCTTCCATTATCGACTGCCATATCTCCTTTGCATCCGTGGAACGTGAATATATCTCGAAACCATCCTCGCCCGTATAACCCGAGCGGGTGATATATGTGTCAATGTCAGCGACTCTTTTATCAGCACCACTCCAGAATTTTATGTCATCGAGGTTTTCTGCTAATGTTGAAAGTATCTTATTCGATCCATGACCCTGGAGTGCAAGTGCTGCAGTATCGCAGGTAACATCCTCTATTTCCAATCCTTCAACTTTATGGTCTTCCAGCCATTTCATGAGAGTTTCTTTTCTGGAGGTGTTCGTTACAAGGAAATAATGGTCTTCTCTCCTGATAATGACAATATCATCAACAATGGTGCCGTCATCCCTGCATACGACCGAATATTTCATGCCGTTGAGTCGGAGTTTTGATATGTCATTGGTGGAGATGTTTTGAAGAAAGTCAAAAGCCTTGGCGCCGTGCATCTTCAATTTATTCATGTGGGACACATCGAAAAGCCCTGCAGAGCCCCTGACCGCTTTGTGCTCCTCGATGATGCCCGAATATTCAACAGGCATCTCCCATCCGTGAAATTCCATCATCCTGGCGCCCAGACGGATATGAGTTGAGTATAACTTCGTTCGTAGAAAACCTGTTTCCCCTCTGTCGCATGTCTCCGAGTTCATGATGTATTATCTGCTCGGTTTCGACTTATATTTATTTCTCGAATGGAAGCCTGGATTTGTCCGGGTAGGGGCTCAAGTAGAATGCTTTCATTTATTATCTCTCAATAATAAGTTTTAATACACGTAAACCCCTTTTAACCCCCCGATGCTAAAGCGCGAAAACATACTTATCGAAGCCCTTCCCTACATCCGCAAGTTCCACAACTCGATCATGGTGATCAAGATGGGGGGGCATGCCATAGTAAACCCTGCAATAATGGACCAGATAGTGCAGGACATAGTATTACTGAAGTTCGTTGGCATTCGCCCCATAATCGTGCACGGGGGCGGTCCTGAGATAACGGAAAAGATGGTGCGCATGGGGAAGAAGCCCGAGTTCGTGTCAGGGCTGCGGGTCACGGATGACGAAACACTTGAGATAGCAAGGATGGTGCTTGTTGGCAATGTTAACAGTAAGATAGTCTCTCTGATAAGCAGGCACGGTGGAAAGGGCATTGGTCTCTCAGGCAGCGACGGCAGGATCATCGTGGCGCGCAAAATGTCTCCTCAGCGCATGACAGTTGATGGCGTCGAGAAAGAAGTAGACCTTGGCTGGGTCGGAGAAACCGAGGAAATAAATCCAGAACTGCTGTTCATCCTTGCTGATAAGGGTTACATACCGGTCATATCTCCAATAGCAACAGATGACAAAGGGAACGACCTGAACGTCAACGCGGACACTGTTGCCGGAGATATCGCAGCATCCCTGAAAGCCATGAAACTCATATCCCTGACCGATGTTCCCGGGATACTTCGCGACCCGAAGGACACTGGAACGCGCATCTCCAGGATAGCCTTCGAAGATATTGAAACGCTTATAGCAGATAGCATCATTACTGGCGGGATGATTCCCAAGGTAAAATCAAGCGCTGTGGCAATTTCAGGCGGCGTGGCGCAGGTGCATATCATCGACGGGAGCATGCCGCATTCCCTGCTGCTTGAGCTGTTCACGCACGAGGGCATAGGAACAATGATATACAGGAAACAGTGAAGAAAATGAAAGAGAATATCCAAAAGGAAGAAAAAAAAGAAGTAGAACCGGTAGTTAAGGTACTCACGCCAGGTGAGCGAAAGCGGCTGCTCATAGAGGGCATAAAGAAGACCGCAGTTCCCGCATTCATAGGTGCATTTTTTGCAGTAGTGCTTTTCCTGAACTTTTATGATGCGAAAGATAAACACTGGTTATATGTCCTTTTGCTTGTGGTTTTAGTTTCATATTACATTCAAAAACTTGTGTATCCAATGCTTGGCGTCAAAGTCAGCGAATTCGAGACCAAAGACTGGTTATATGTAGAGTTAATGACGATCATCTTCCTTCTTGTTTCCTGGACTCTTTTATTAAATTCCGGGACACTTGACGTGGCTGCAAATCCGATGTCAATAACATTGGATTCTCCTGAAAGTGTGATAGCAAGCGTCACCAGCAATAGATTAGAAATTGAAGGCGCAACGGTTTATTTAAGCGGAACTGGTGTTAATATGAGCAATATTACAGGGGCTGATGGAATTGCATATTTCTATGATGTGAAAGCCACAGGCCCCGGCAATCTGACCCTGACTGCAACAAAGACAGGATACATACACAGCAGCATGAATATTACAGTTAATGCATTAAAATGAGACCGGGTTCATCATGAGACTTGCCGTTCTGGACCGTGACAGATGCCAGCCCAGGTTGTGCGACTTCCAGTGCATTAAGTTCTGCCCAAGGGTGCGAACCGGCGATGAGACTATAGTTGTGGATGAGGACGGAAAACCTGTGATATCTGAAGAGCTTTGTGCAGGATGTGGTATCTGCGTGAAGCGCTGTCCCTTTGATTCCATCATTATCATCGGGCTTCCAGAGGCGCTTGAAGAGCCCACTCACCGCTACGGGAAGAACGGGTTCGCCCTGTACGGATTACCTGTCCCTGCCACCGGGAAAGTCACAGGCATCCTCGGACCTAACGGTATAGGGAAAAGCACTGCCATAAACATTCTTTCAGGAACGCTGAAACCAAACCTCGGGAAAGGAAGGATCGGTTGGGAAGAAATCCTTGATTACTATGCAGGCTCGATACTTCATGAATACCTGGAAGGGGTATCACAAAAAAAGATAAAGACCTCACAAAAGCCGCAGTATGTGGACATGATACCCAAAAAATTCAAAGGTAAGGTCAGGGAACTCCTGTCAAAGACCGATGAAAGGGGCATACTGAACGAACTGATCAAAAAGCTTGATATAGAAGGCATCATAGACCGCAGCATCGAAGAGTTAAGCGGCGGGGAACTGCAGCGCGTGGCTCTCGCAGCGTGCATAGGGCGGGAAGCGGATTTCTATTTCATCGATGAGATAAGTCCGTATCTTGACATTTACCAGCGCATAAAATCAGCCCAGATTATCAGGGAGCTTGCAGAGACAAAAGCAGTCATGGTCGTGGAGCATGACCTCGCAATACTTGACCTGCTCGCAGATATGGTGCACATAGCCTACGGCACACCCGGGGGGTTTGGCGTAATAACTCATCCAAAGGTAGTAAGGCTGGGGATAAATGAGTATCTCAGGGGTTTCCTGCGTGAGGAAAACGTAAGGATCCGCACTGAAGCAATCGAATTCGAGGTACATGCCCCACAGGTGTCAAAGGAAGTCTCCCCGCTTTTAGAATTTGACAGCTTCTCAAAAAAATATAATGAAGGATTCGAACTTTCCGCACAGGGGGGGAACATCAGAAAAGGAGAGGTTATCGGGATCGTTGGACCCAATGGGATAGGCAAATCAACCTTCGTCAAGATACTGGCAGGCGAGATCGAACCAGACAAAGGGAAGATCGATATGAATTTTAAAGTTTCTTACAAACCTCAGTATATAAAAGCTGAAGAAACCGTTACTGTAGCTGACCTATTGCGTTCTATCACGAAACAATTTGACACGAGTTTTTACCAGGGCGAGATATTAAGACCCCTTCAACTTGAGAGACTCCTTAAACAGCAGGTGAATGACCTCTCAGGAGGAGAACTCCAGCGCGTTGCGATAGCAGCCTGCCTTTCGCGCAGTGCCGACCTGTATATATTGGATGAACCGTCTGCGCATCTTGATGTGGAGCAGAGGGTGCTTGCAACCAAGGTAATAAGAAGATTCGCTGAGAACAATAAGGTCACGGCGATGGTAGTAGACCATGATATTTACATGATAGACATGTTAAGCGACAGGCTTCTTGTTTTTGAAGGGCAGCCCATGGTAAAAGGCGATGTGCACGGTCCTTTCAACATGCGGGATGGCATGAACCGGTTCCTGAAGAATATCGGCATTACCTTCAGGCGGGATGAGGAAACCAAGCGTCCAAGGGTCAATAAACTGGATTCACGCCTTGACCGTGCGCAGAAATCAGAAGGGGAATATTATTATAGTGTAAGATAATAAGCAAAAGCCTGTCACTTCTTAGAGAAGTGTTTTCGATTCTCAGACGTTCATGTACGTAAACTATATATTGTATTCTCATAATTATCATTATAAGTGATGATATGAGAAGG
>JAJRAP010000017.1 GCA_028679855.1 Candidatus Methanoperedens sp. | reverse complement strand
TGGACATCCTGGCAAAGGTATCTGCATATATCTTTGCCATGCTCTTTACAGGCTCCATCATTTCTTTCATCGGGCCTGCCATGGGCATGTCCTCAAAGAAGCTATCAAAAGCCTTTTCATACATCTTTACCCAGAGATTATAAAATTCGTTATATGCCTCAGGATCTGCGGTTTGCTTTGATAATTCCTCAGCCTTTTTTGACATTTTTTCAAGTGCTGCAATCCAGGACTTGTACATATTTAGATAAATGTTGGTGCTCTGCACGAAACTCTCAAATAATTCTTTTGAAGGCTGCATGGACTGGATATGCTTTCCGTAGGTTTCCTGATATGTATCCATCCATATATTATAAAATTCCTTGTAGGCTTCGGGGCCTGCGTCTCCCCGGGAGATTTCTGCCATTTTCCTGGAAAGCTTCTGCATGGATTCAATCCACGGCCCGTATAGCTTGACGTATGTGTTCTTCCATAGTTTTGACATTTGCAAAAAGCTCCCTAAGTAGATATCCGGTATGCCTGTGTATTTTTCAAATATCTCTTTTGTACTTTCCATGGAAGGCAGTGTAAGAAGCTCGTCGAATATTTTTTCATACGTCTTCATCCACATATCATAGCATTCTTTATGTTTTGCAGGATCTGGTTCGCCCTGGAGTATCTCCTGAGTTATCTTTGAATTCTCTTCTAACTGGGCAATCCATGACCTGTAGAGTTTATTTGATTCCTCTGCGCTTGCCAGGAGTTTCTCAAGTGTCTCTTTATTGGATTCAAGCGTTGGGATTGGATAAAATTTACCAAAGCTATTCTGGTATGTTTTCATCCATTCATCATAGAACTCCCTGTATTTCTGTGGTGCAGCTTCTTTTGAGAGTTGAGCTGCCTTCTCAAACATCTCTCCCGTGGATTCAATCCATGGCTTGTACAGCTTTAAGTAGGAATCCTCCCACATTTTTGAAACGGCTGTGTAGCTGTCCGTCCATGTCTTGAAAATATCCTTCTTCTCTTCGTTCACGTCTTTTTTTTCTTCGGTTTTCTTGGCCATAATTATTCACTCCATTATATTATAGTCTCCGCATTAAATACGGTCTTTACGATAAGGTCTTTTGCCGATGTCTTCGTGCAGTCCCTTCTTTTTCATCCCGATATCTCGTCTTCATCCCCTCCTGCCAGTGTTGCTGTTCCGTCATCTTAGTTTACCTCCTTTTCTCATTATTCTTGATCCTTTGAACCTTTCTTTTGCATGGATGCCAATGCGTTCTTTGATCGTGAAGCAGGCATCGCTTTTTTGTTCAGATATTCCAAATTCTCCATTATGGATGAGAGCAATGCTGCTGGAAAGCCCAGCACGGTTTCGTTATTCCCTATGTCTGTGGCGTCCCTGCATCCATAACATCCATAACTAAAATTCATTCTATTCTCCAGGTAGGGAATGACCGTTGCATCGACGCATGCAGCCTGGAGCACTGCTATAGAACTCATAACGCGTTCTCCACCTGTTGCATGCAAATTTGCAAGAACGAGCCACATGAGCTTCTCCACCTCGTCCTCCACCACTACAATGTCTGGCACATACTCTGAAAGCTCCAGTGGGTAAAGATGTACCTGCTTTACCTGTCCGGGCTTAAGTGCTGGCATATGCTGGAACATCTTCTGTCCCACCTTCGCGCCTGATACGATGCCAAAGCCTACAAGCCCGTTTCCAGAGCTTAATCCATCGGGCAATGGTCGAAACCCGAATGCGTTTGCTGCCGCAGGGCAGGATACGTTATCCCTATTCAAGATCACGTTATGTCCATGCCTTGCCTTCATAAGCGCCTGACAATACCGATGTTTTTCCAGTATCTCTGCGTTCGGAACTTTTTCATTTGCGTCCAATAGCCTTACTCCGACTGGCGAGCTGGACATACCAAGTATCGATCTCATTCGCATGCCCATGCGCTTAATATCGTTGATATAGTTCACGATTTTCCCTACTCTTTCAATTATATTTGAAATACTTAAGCATAAAGATTGCGGTCTTGCTGACCTGACACATGCTTCCACAGCCTTATTGCTGTTGGTCAGCATATACAGTAAAAAATTTCCTTCACGCCTTGAATCAATGCCACTAATGGAGCTGTGGGCATTAATAATTAAATCTCAATTCCGTAATTTTGAGCTGCTTCTGAAATAATGTTATTCAAATCAGATGTCATCTTTATAACTAATGTATTATTTTCCTTTTGTACCTCATAAGACCTGAAACCGCGAACCACGCTGGAATTTTTCAATTCGTTATATTTCGTTAATGGCACTATCCCGCTGTCTCTGATACGAAATGCTATTTCTCCTTTTATATCGTTTCCAGATTTTATGAGACCAAAATAACTCATATCTGCAAAGGGAAGCGCAGTGGTATTTATCTTAGCATATCCGGCATTTTCATCATCCACTATATCAAGGACAGACTTAAAGGAGTTATACGCATTTGCATTTGCTGCAGAATCTCTGAAGAGAGCAAGTACACTATTTGTTTTATCTTTTGTATCAAATATATACGGTCTTGTATACAGGATATTATCGACATCGGCTCCGGCGTTTGACATCACATTTGCATCAACTTTTCCGACATCGTGCAGCTCTATCCATGAGTCATCTGGATATTCTGAATTTAACATCCCTATAATTGGTATCCCATAAAAATCTATATCAGGTATAGCATTCTGCTCTATGCCGGTTCCTTGTTTCAGATTTGCAAAATATGCCCATGTAATCCCTGGAGGGATTAGTTTTAACCCGTCACTTAAAGATTTAAAATTATCAGGCAGGGAAAGTGCAGATAAGTCTGTTGATGAGGTTTGTACTGTTATTGCCGCAGGTGCGCCAGCCGGTGTTTTCGTGGATTTTGAACTGTCGGTTGAACCACCTGAAAGGAGAGCATACGCTACCCCGGCAAGTAAGATTATTACTACTGCTCCAATGATTAACGTTCTATTCCCCTTCTTTTTCGGGATCTTTTCATTCAGTGTTTTGTTCATCTTTGTTTTCATCTCCTATATTTTTATGCGGTTTTGTTAATATTCCCATTTTAGATCCAATTGTAAACTGAATTTAATAAATACAATGCAAGTCCAATCATTACAATTCCTGCTGCTAACCTCATCCATTTCTTATTATTTTCAACCCACGTTTGTATTTTTTCTGCTTTGACACCGTAATATGCAATAAAGACCATAATAATCAAAGGTAAAACAAAAATAAAGTTGTATAATAATAGATAAGGAATTCCAAATGTTTTGTTAATATGCATTATACTTAAAATAGCAAGATAAATTCCTCCAGTACACGGAAGTTCAACTAATGTAACAAAAAATCCTAAAAGAATTACTGCTGGCAATGTTCCTTT
>JAJRAP010000200.1 GCA_028679855.1 Candidatus Methanoperedens sp. | reverse complement strand
TTTTACCTCAAGTGGAATGATGGAACCATCATTTACCAGGACACAATCAACCTCAGACACGCCTCTCCTCCAAAAAAACCGGGCACTTGAAGAGTTTATTACCAGATTTTCTACAACCCTGCCCTGATCTGGAGATTCGCACAGGTGAAATAATAATGTTGTGCTGGAAAGATAGAGCTTTTTCATCTTTTTTTCACTTGTCAGCCGGTTCCTTGAGAAGTTGTAGCATTTCTGTATAAGGAACCCTCTCTCAAGATAGAAGATATATTTGGAGAGTGTCTTCCTGCTGATACCCAGATCCGTGGCAAGAACGGAATAATCGGTCATAATTCCCGGGTTTGATGCCACTATTTTGAGTATCTGCTTGAGTGCATCCTCATATTCTATGGGAAATATCCGCGGAAGGTCTTCATAAATAATTTTGTTGAGTATCGAGCTGACATACATGTTGATAAAGTCTTCATCAGCGCTAACAAGCTCAGGGAACTGCCTTCTGGCATACAGGAGCGTTTCTTCTATGATTTTCTCTTTGAACATTTGCGGTCTTCTGATCAGTTCATCTTCGCCTTTGAAGTGCAGGAATTCAATAAAGCTCAAAACAGGAAGATGGAACAGGAATATCCTGCCGGCAAGGGATTCCTCTGCTTTCTTTCTTAGAAAAAGCGATGAAGAACCTGAAACAAAGAACTTGATATCAGGGTAAGTGTCATAATAGTATTTTACTTTGTTCTGCCAGCCTTCGAGTTTCTGGATATCATCGAGGAACAGGTAAAGCCTGCCCGCATTCAAGATATCTGTGCCGAGCCTGGATTGATATTCGCTTATGACATCCTCAAGAGAAATCGATTCCTCATCAAAAGAAAAGTATAGTATCCTGTCCCTTTTTTTGCCTTGTTTTATGAGATGCTCTATGAGCTGTTTTAGGATCACGGTCTTCCCTGTACGCCGCAAGCCAATAATCCCGATAATCTGCTTTGCATTCAAATATCTGATAAGCTCATCGAGAAGCTCTCTTTTTTTCTCGTATCCATAGGTGAAGCCTTCTCTCCAGTGGTGGTTGTATTTCAGGATATTTACCATATTTTTCATCTACATGGGTATTTTGTTTCCCATATTATTTAGTTTTATGGGCATTTAGATTTCCATATAGGGTTGAAAGGCTGAAATTTTAAGAAGTGGATCGCACTGAGGGGCTTCAGCTATACTGTGTCCCCCGTCTTTATACCACTTCTTACTTCCACAGCCATCCCTTTTTTAAACGCGGTCATTTCATGCGCGCATAGAACTGCTTTTCCTGTGGCAAGAAAATTATCTTTCTCATCTACGACCATGACCTCCTCCCCTGCCCTGATATCAGGGTCAGAACCAACCACATGCTTTGCAAACGCATTCTTTCCCTTTACAACAAAAGGCGCAGAATCGCTGTTTACTACGACCCTGTTTCCAGGGAATTTAAGGAACTTGTGCAATCTCATCGCGCCCGCGATGCCAAGAGTCAGCATCCCATCCTGCGCCCTGACCGTTGCTATGCGGTTTCCTTCAAGCAGTATCTGGCGTACCCGTCCGGTCGTTGACATCTTGAATTCCACGTTGTTGGGAAAGAGGGCGCAGCCTGCGTTTCTTCCGAACTGGTAATCTGCGATAATTCTGACACGATTTAGATGTGGATTTGTGTTTGGCATGGATTAACTCCTTATTTCACTCCAAACCCTTATACGTTCTTGAACACTGAATTCGTTTTGAGTAAGAACCTTTAAGAATTTTAAAATTGTAGGTGTTATCATGGTAAGATATTGGGTTGTAAGGATGACATGTGAATTAGAAGAGGATGACGAATTGGATGATAAATTCAAAAATACTTTAAAAATACATAATAAAAATCAGTGATTCGATATGGTAAAACAAAGAGTACTCACAGCAGTATTACATAAGGAAGAAGGCATGTACATAGCAGAATGCCCCGAAGTAGGGACATTCAGTCAGGGAACGACAATAGAAGAGTCTGTAAATAACCTCAAGGAAGCTACTGAATTGTATTTAGAAGAGTTCCCGATGGAGAAAGAGATAAGATCCTTAATAACCACTTTTGAGGTAGCTCCGGTTGCCGAAGCTTAGGAATGTTTCAGGGAAAACTGCCATCAAAATTCTCTGCAACAGATTTAGATTCGAAATCAGTGGTCGTTCTGGAAGTCATGTCCGAATTTCAAAAATGACGTCGGAAGGAAAGGTTGGTACAGTCGTGCCAGTACATGAAGAATTTAGCAAATATATTTGAAATGTAAACTTGGTCAACGTTATTAATGCATAAACGCTAATAGTTTTCAATAAATTATATGAGTGTACAGATATATTATTGAATCATGGATGCAATTACATCGGCACAGATGGCGGCTATTGACACAAATTGTGAATATCTCGGCATAAGAAGGCTGCAGCTCATGGAAAATGCGGGGGCTGCTGTGGCAAATGCAGTCAAAAAAAGGGCGGCATCGGGAAAGGTCGTTATTATCGCGGGCAGGGGAAATAATGGAGGAGATGCATTCGTGGCTGCCCGTCACCTGAGCGGTTATGATACCACAGTTATATTGCTTGGAAGAAAAGAGGAGATCAAAACTCCCGAAGCACTGCATAACTGGAATGCGCTTGAGAAAACATCGTTCTCTTTGATCCAGGTTACAGATGCAGCAATGTTCGACACACCCTTGATAATGGATGCGGATGTAATTATTGATGGGATATTCGGGACTGGCATCAGGGGAAAGATAAAAGAACCTGAATCAACAGCAATAGACCTTATCAACGGCTCGGACGCTTTTGTGATCGCTGTGGATGTTCCTTCGGGCTTTGATCCTGATGGAGGCAAATTCGAGAAAGCAGTAAAGGCAGACCTGACACTGACATTCCATAAAATGAAAACAGGTATGACGAAAAAAGGGGCTGGCAAATATACAGGTGAGGTTCAGGTGATCGATATTGGCGTTCCCGGGGAAGCAGAATTCTTTGTCGGTCCCGGGGATATTCAGCCGTTTTTTACACGGCCTGCCACAAGCCATAAAGGTGATGCCGGAAGAGTCCTTGTTATTGGCGGTGGGGCGTATTCAGGCGCGCCTGCGCTGGCTGCTCTTGCAGCACTGCGCGCCGGGGCAGATGTCGTCACCGTTGCTGCGCCCAAAAGCGTTTCCGATATTATCGCATCGTTCTCCCCCAACCTTATAGTTCGCCCGCTGTCGGGCAACAGGCTGGTAGAGGAGGATATTCCTCTTATTTCTGAATTGATTAAAAAACACGATGTTGTAGTAATGGGCATGGGTCTCGGGAATGAAGATCCAACCCTTGAAGCAGTCAGAATAATTGTCCCTATGTGCAGGAAAGCAGTTGTTGATGCTGACGCACTGACGCGAGACGTGCTCCATGAAGGTCACAGGGACATAATTGTAACTCCTCACGCCGGGGAAATGAAAAGGTTATCAGGCGCCGATGTACCTGATGATGAAAAAAAGAAGCTGGCATTTGTCCGGGATTTCGCAAAAGATAATGAACTCATAGTGTTATTGAAAGGAAAGGTGGATATTATCTCTGACGGAACAGAAGTCCGAGCCAACAGGACGGGAAACTCTGGCATGACAGTTGGCGGCACTGGAGATGTGCTCGCGGGACTGACAGGCGCACTGTTCGCAAAGCATGATGCATTTTCTGCCGCATGCGCCGCAGCTTTTATCAATGGGGCAGCAGGTGACCTTGCCTTCGAGGAATTCGGGTATGGGCTTCTGGCAACGGATGTTATTGACCGCATACCAGAGGTGATGAAGTCATGAACTTCTCCCATATCCAGGATGGCAGGGCAAAGATGGTGGACATTGGCGGAAAAGCCGATGTGGCGCGGCGGGCGGTCGCTGCGGGTGAGATACGGTTGAAGCGGGAAACCCTGGAGGCTATAAAAAACAGGAAAATCGTGAAGGGGGAAGTGCTTGAGACAGCCCGCATTGCTGCGGTAATGGCAGTAAAAAAGACCCCACTTTCGATCCCCATGTGCCACAATATACCGATAACCAGTATCGACGTCACGTTTGACATGGGAGCAGAGACCATTACAGCAACCGTGGAGGTAAACTCTGTTGGAAAGACCGGGGTTGAGATGGAGGCTCTTCACGGGGTAAGCGTGGCACTTTTGACCATCTGGGACATGGTGAAATCAGCGGAGAAAGACGCAACAGGCAACTATCCATCTACAGAGATGAGCAATATCAGGGTGCTGGAGAAGCAAAAGAACCAGAGTTAAGGGTTAATTTTATATTGAAAAACAGAGTAGTTATCAGGCGCCTAATTAAAACGATGGGTCGAAGGAGACTGAGGGTACTAAAGGCGTTAGGCGCCTGATACTACTACATTATT
>JAJRAP010000199.1 GCA_028679855.1 Candidatus Methanoperedens sp. | reverse complement strand
TCTGCAGTTTCATAAGCCAGTGTCTTTGAACCTTCGGTATAATAAGGACGGATATTAATGTTCACAAAAGCCCAATCAGGATGGGAGTCTGCCACCTCACTGGCGAGGCGGTTTGCATCATCGTACGTGCCTTCCACTGCGATGACAGTTGGACCGTAGATGAGCATCTGCACTATCTTGCCCAGTTCGATAGTAGAGGGGATAAAAATATATGCCGGAAGTCCTGCCTTGGCTGCATGCGCTCCAACTGCTGCCGCAAGGTTGCCCGTACTTGCGCATCCCACTGCTTTCACATTGAATTCGATGGCTTTTGAGATCGCAACTGATGTGACCCTGTCTTTGAAAGAATTAGTTGGGTTTACAGATTCGTCAAGGATGTATAGTTCATCAAGTCCGAGTGCTGCGCCAAGACGCTGCGCATGGTGAAGTTTATTGAAGCCAGCACCAAGGTCGATGCGTTTCTCGGATTCAAGCGGTAATAGCTCTGCGTATCTCCACATGGATTTCGGTCCAGATGCGATATTTTCCTTGCTGATATGGTCTGAGATATAGTCCCAGTCGTAGTTGACCTCAAGAGGTCCAAAACATTCATAACATGTATTCTGGATAACGGCAGGATATTCAGCTCCGCATTCCCTGCATTTCAGTCCTATAACGTGACTCATTTTAACTTCACCTCTGCATAATACAACATTACCCTATATAATATTTGCCATGTCAGTAGATAACTGATAGTAATATTATTTGATGCAGTTTTACGTTGCCATGACCCGCCAAAATTCTAAATAGTCTTCATAAAATATATATGTCGCGACTGCGTTAGCAAATAAGATTTATGAGTGTCGAAGTGAATCGTTTTAAATGCGGATATTGCGGCGCATGTGTGGGCGTCTGCCCGAAAGGAGCGCTTGAACTTATTGAAACATGGATCGAAGTAGATGATTCCTGCACAAGTTGCGGGATATGTGCCAGGATATGTCCTGTTGGCGCGCTGGAGGTAAAGGTAAAATGAAGGACAGGTACGATGTAATCGTTGTGGGAGCAGGACCTGGTGGGTCGATAACTGCAAAGACCTGTGCAGAGGGGGGGCTGGATGTCCTCATGATAGAAAAGAGGCAGGAGATAGGCGACCCTGTGAGATGCGCTGAAGGCGTGGGAACGGACGCTCTTTTAAAACATATAGCACCGGACAAACGATGGATAGCTGCCGAAGTAAAAGGTTCAAGGATAATTGCTCCTGACGGGACTGAGATATTGATGTCCTCAGATGCAGCCATGAAAGACGTGGGTTATACTCTTGAGCGAAAAGTGTTTGACAGGGTACTGGCTCAGAAAGCGGCAATGGCAGGCGCTGATGTTATGGTGAAGACACGAGCGACCGGATTATTGAGGAACAACGGAAAGGTCGCAGGCATCAAAGCCATGTACATGGGAGAGATGCATGATATCAAAGCAGATATCGTAATAGGCGCGGACGGAGTGGAATCCAAGGTTGGAAGATGGGGTGGAATAGATACATCGTTAAAACCCCATGATATCGAGACCTGCGCACAGTTCCTTATCTCGAATTTCGATCCTGGCGAATACAGCGAGTTCTACATCGGAGAAAAATATTCTGCCGGTGGATATGTGTGGATATTCCCAAAAGGAGGATATACCGCGAACGTGGGTGTCGGAATACTCGGAAGCAAATCAGGAAAAATAAGGGCAATAACTCTCCTTCAAAAATTCGTTGAAACAACTATCCCGGATGGTAAGATTATAGAAATGGTAGTGGGCGGTGTTCCTGTTAGCGGCCCGATAGAACGAACGGTCACTGACGGACTTATTCTTGTGGGCGATGCTGCGAGGCAGTCAGACCCTCTGACCGGAGGCGGTATCACCAATGCGATGGATGCAGGAAAGATAGCAGGAGAGGTATGCATCATGGCAAAAGAGAAAGGGGATTATAGTGTCAGGACCTTGAAAGAATACGAGGATAAATGGCGCGCCACTATCGGAAAGGAGATCTCAAGGGCACTGAAGGTCAAAAACCTGTTGATAAAGCTCAGTGATGAGCAGTTGAACCAGCTTGCCCATTCTCTTGATGGCGTGGATGTTAGCACTATGGAACTGCCAAAGCTGCTGGCTGTACTGCTCAAGAAAAATCCGAAACTGCTCTGGGGACTCGGGTCGCTTTTTTAGTAAAGAAATAACCTTATCATCTTTTACGCCAAAAACTAAATGATCGATAATATGTTCACAATAATCACAGGCGCCCAGTTCGGAGATGAAGGAAAAGGCAAGATCGTGGATATGATGGCAGCAGAATACGATATCGTTGCGCGATTCCAGGGCGGTGACAATGCGGGGCATACCGTTGTGGCAGAGGGAAAGACATATAAGCTGCACCTTGTCCCATCAGGCGTGCTTTTTGATGCCCGGCTCCTCATAGGTCCGGGGACGGTCATGAACCCCGGGATACTGATGAAAGAGATCGCCATGCTTGCAGATAATGGCGTTGAGGTGACGCCCGCGAAACTGGGCATCGATGCAAAGACAAGCATCATAATGCCCTATCACATAGCTCTTGATGCACTTCGCGAATCAAAGCGCACTGTGAAGATAGGGACGACGAACAGGGGGATAGGTTTTGCATATATCGATAAAGTAGGGCGCGACGAAATACAGATGGCTGACATTACTGATAAAAAGCGCTTTGCTAAGCGTCTCGATGAGCTTGCTCCCCAGAAGGAAATGGCTATAAAAGAAATGGGCGGCGACCCGAAAATAGCACGGTCACAGGTAGATGAGTATATCGAGATCGGCAGAAAGTTAAGACCATATATCACAGACGTGTCCCGGGAGATCAATCTTGCATTGAAAGACGGTAAAAAAGTGCTGGCTGAAGGCGCTCAGGGCTCTCATCTTGATATTATCCACGGCACACAGAAGTTCGTCACTTCCTCAAGTACGGTAGCTGGCTCAGCCTGCGCAGCGCTCGGTGTCGGTCCCAAAAGAGTTGATAATGTCATTGGCGTCATCAAGGCTTACATCACCCGCGTGGGAGAAGGACCACTTCCCACAGAACAGAAAAACGAGGTAGGAGAGCACCTGCAAAAAATGGGTGGAGAGTTCGGAACGACCACAGGTCGCCCCAGGAGATGCGGATGGTTTGACCTTCCGCTTGCGAAAAAGTCCATCGACCTGAACGGCTATACAGGGCTGGCGCTCACCAAACTTGATGTGCTTGGAGGGCTGGATGTCCTGAAGGTGTGCACGGGATATGAACTGGACGGGAGCACGATCGAGTATCCGCCCGAACTTTCGGATGACCTTGCCCGATGCAAACCCGTTTATAGAGAAATTCCAGGCTGGGAAGAGGATATATCAGGAGTGGAAGTTATCGGGGGACTTCCAGATAATGCGCGGGAATATATCGAATTGCTCGAACAACTGATGAAAGTGAAGTTAGAATATATTTCAGTTGGTCCTGGAAAAAAGCAAACATTTATGAAATAACTTAAATATATATAGAATAGGGAAAATCATGGAAAATAATGTTAGATTAAAAGTATCTGAGTCTGACCAGAGGGATGTCGGAAAGGGCATCGTCAGGATAGATGAGACGTTCAGGAACGCCATCGGGGTCAATATATTTGATGTAGTCG
>JAJRAP010000198.1 GCA_028679855.1 Candidatus Methanoperedens sp. | reverse complement strand
TTTTTTATCCAGGATCCTGTCCATATTATTAGTAAAAAATATAGTCTTAAGGCTGGGTCAGAACGCTATTCTGCAAAAGTTCAGGTTTCTTGTGAAGGCACGATTACCTGTGTATTTGAAATCGCGTCTTCGGAATTTCCTTTCTGGGACAGTCATGTCAAAGCCTTTGATTTTGTCAGGGGTGTTGAGATCCCAGCACGAATGAAAAAACCTTTTCTTAAAAAGGAAGAAGTGCCCGATATTGTAAAAATCGATGATTATTTTTTAACCGACCTTCTTCTTTCAGGAAAAGAACTTGAAGTGGTCCTAAAGAAAAGACTTGACACCCAGGCGGAAAGGTTCAGATTAAAAATGAATTTCAGTGCTGAATTCGAAGTTGAAGTATTCCATGCAGAAGAAAATGGAGTCGAAAAAAATATTCAGGCAGTAGCGGAATTGAAAAGTGCGCTCAACATTTTGAGGCTGCGTGAGCTTGGAGAAAAAATACTGGAGCGAACGAACGATCTATATTCAAAAAGACAAAGGTTAGAATCTATACATCTGAATGGCAATGATGTAATAGAAGAGAATATCGTCTTTGAACTCATGCAAAATGTCGCGGAATTCTTCGCTCCGATCATTGCTGATATAAAAAAACACAGTCCTTTCGGAGAGGAACTCTCTCTAAAAGCTGAAGATGAAAAAGGGGATAGAACTGAGATATATCTTAAAAAGTCGGTGGTAATCGATAAGCTCGATGCGATAAAAGAAAAAGGGAAGAAGTTATCTGAAATTTTAGGTGCGGATTAGATGTTTGAAAAGGTATTATTTCCAACTGATTTTTCAGAGTATGCCCAGAAAACACTGGAATGCATCGGTGATATTCCAGGTGTAAAAGAAGTGTTGCTTCTGCATGTGGTCGATACGGCTCATCTTTTAAAAAAAGGATTTGTGCAAGACCTCCATATTCAGGATGCCAGGATTCACCTCAATGAACAGAAAAAGCATCTTGAAAATATCGGGCTGAAAGTCAAAGTGAAGATAGAAGTGATAACAGGGGGCGATGTTTCGCACGCGATCATAGAAATCCTGAATAAAGAAAAGACAACTCTAGTTGTAATGGGTGCGCACGGAAAAAGTCTTATCGAAGGAATCCTTCTTGGAAGTGTTGCCACTGACGTGTTGCGCTATGGAAATTCACATGTTTTGATCATGCGTCATAAATTCGGTGAACGGCATGGAGATAAAAAATATGAAAAATTGTCCCCAAATGTTTTTTCAAAAGTGCTTTTACCTGTTGATTTTTCTGAGCCTGCAATGGAAACAATATCGCTTGTTAAGGATTTAAAAGGGGTCGGAAAAGTTGTACTTGTGCATGTTGTTGATAAAGGAGAAACACAGGAAGAGATAGATACCTGTATTAAAGAGGCAAAGAAGAGGCTTGAAGATATCGCAAAAGACTTTAGAAGCGAAGGTATAAAGGTCAAAATACATGCTCTTGCCGGGAGTCCCTCAGAAAGCATCATTTCATTGGCAGAAGAGGAAAATGTATCGATTATAATAATAAGTACCCTCGGAAAAGGAATGTTCAGGGAACTGCTGCTCGGAGGTACGGCTCGTGATGTGGTCAGGCGGACCAATAGATCTGTTCTGGCGGTAAGAGCCAGGAAATTTAAATGAAAATGCATCAGGTTCAATTATACTCTCTCCAGGTCTTCCCGCACTTTGTGCACCTGAAGAACCTGACCTCGCTTTCATCAGCCGAACGAAGCTGACGCAGCCACCAGTAAGCAGTATCATTACCGCAGTCCTCACACCTTGCCCGTGTCGTGGGCATCCCCATCTCCCTCCCTTCCAGCACGGTTAACTCGCGTTCCTTTCTTTCGGTCTTTGAGACAAAACTTTCTTTGATCTCTTTTTCGAACCCGCACTTCCTGCATTTAAAAACGTTCTTTGCGGGCATCATCATGCTTTTGCATTTCGGACAGAATTCCATTTATATCACTCCTGGCTTTTTCTATGATCTTATTGTGGTCAAATGCCAGTTCTGGTATTTCGTTCATACCAAAAAGTCCTGTATCTAAAGCATCTGAACCTGCTTTAAGGTTTCCTCTTCCCGATGCAAGAAAACATACCGAGACTGTATGACCCCTCGGGTCGCGCGAAGGCTCTGAATACACGCCAAGAAGCTTGATTATATCCACATCAAGTCCTGTTTCCTCCTTTGCCTCACGTACAGCCGCTGTTTCAACAGTCTCACCCACCTCCACAAAACCCCCTGGAAGCGCAAAATGGCCTTTAAATGGATCGTTTTTACGCTTTATGAAGACAAGCTTTCCCATATAAAGTATCACAGTATCAACAGTTAGAAGAGGCGTTACTGGAACAAATCTGCGTTTATCAAGGTTCCATTTCATCTCATTTCCTCAATATTATCGTAAGTATGTCATTGTCATAAAGCAAATGCTCAAGACCTACACGCTGACCCTTATGCTTTGCAGAATCTCCCCATACATGGGCATATCTGAACCGTTTCCTGAAATCACGGTGCAGGCGGTCACAAATATCACCTATTGAAGATCCGTATCTGACTATCATAGGTTTTTCCATATCAGGTGGCTGGCCCTGAGGCTTCATATAGATCCTTATGAACCCGAGTTTCTTATAAAGCAACTCCTTGAGTTCATCAATATGTGTCTTTTTATCAGCAGAAATAAGTAACGCATCCGGGAATTTTTCTTTGCATTCCCTGAGAGTATATTCATCCGCGAGGTCTATCTTATTGATGACCACGATGCCGGAAATGTACTTCCTGTTGCCCAGTATGGCATCGATCAACTGGTCGATATTGATATTCTCGCGTATCACCACGTTCGCGTTGTGTATCCTGTATTCACCCATTATGGATTTTATCGTATCCTCGTTAAGCCCTACTTCCACTGTGCTGCTGATGCTTATTCCACCCCGCGGTTTTTTCCGGATCGTTACTTCGGGCGGTCTTGAATTGACCCGGATGCCGGCAGCGAACAGCTCCTCAAGAAGGACATTATGATGGACAAGCTGGAAAACATCGAGCATTATCAGCACAAGGTCAGCGTTCCTCACCACTGCAAGGACCTCTTTCCCGCGTCCCCTCCCGGATGCTGCACCCTTTAAAACCCCCGGAACGTCAAGTATCTGGATAGTGGCGCCTTTATATTCCAGCGCCCCTGGCACCACATCAAGCGTGGTAAATTCATACGACGCGACAGCGGATTCTGTCCCTGTCAGGCTGTTCAAGAGCGTACTTTTTCCTACGGACGGAAACCCCAGAAGCACAACTGATGCATCACCTGATTTCTTTACCGCGAAACCTTCCCCGCCTGATTTTGTCGATGCCTTTTTCTGCACTTCTTCTCTTAACCTTGACAGTTTGGCTTTAAGTCTGCCTAGGTGACCTTCGGTAGCCTTGTTATACTTCGTTTTTGATATTTCTTCTTCGACCGCCTTTATATCTTCTTCCAGTGCCATCGGCTCTAATAGATATAAGCAAGGCAAAAAGCATTTGGGTAAAAAGAGCCTTTCTGGACACAAATGCTGGCATTATTAGAGTATCTTGGGTCAAAGACCGGTGAAACCATTAGAACACTGGATGAACTTGTGCGCATCCCGACTCAGGTGCCGCCTGGTGAAAACTACGAGAAGATAATGGATCTTGCGGCATCGAAGCTTGAAGAACTGGATTTCAAGGTTGAGAAGCTTATAATGCCCCGCGACCTGTTCGAGAGGAAAAATCCCAGACTTACGCATCTTGTGGGCGAGCGGGTGAACATATGTGCAACTAAAGATACTGGCGCGGATAAGACACTTCTGATAAACACGCACCTTGACGTTGTTCCTGCAAGTGCAAGCTGGAGCGTGCCCCCGTTTGAGTGCACTGAAAAAGATGGACACATATTCGGGCGTGGGGTCGCTGACTCAAAAGGAAGCGTGGCTGCGTTTTTTACCGTGCTTTCTGCAATTGATGAACTTGATATTAAGCCAAGATACAACCTGAACATAGCACTGACAACTGATGAGGAGATGGGGCCGTATTCAGGTCTTTGCTACCTTGCAGACCTTGGGAAACTAAAAGCAGACTATTTCCTGAGCATGGATGGAGACAGCGACGACATTACAATAGCATCGAATGGGAACGTGGACTGGCAGATAGACGTTTTCGGGAAATCGTACCACAGCGGCAGCAGTTTCCTTGGCGTGAATGCCATAGAGAAAGCAGTGCCTGTGATGAACGGGCTTCTGGAACTCAAGGCAAAGGTCGAGAGGAGGCGCTCAAAAGTGCCTGCAAGCATGGCTATTAGCCAGAACACTGGTATCGATACACTGATGCCTGTTCTTAACATCACTGTTATCAATGGGGGAGTGAAGCAGAACATCGTGCCTGACAGGTGTACGCTCAAGGGCGACCGCCGGTATATCCCTGAAGAGAAGTTCAGCGATGTGTGCAAAGAGATGAACGATGCAATTTCTATTGTGAAGAAAAAACACCCGGATATCGATCTAAAAATGAGCTGTGATAACATCTACGCGCCCATGCTCACTGACATGAACAATCCGTGGGTGCAGGAGGTCAAGAGGGCGGCGGATGAGGTTACTGACAGGGATATGAGATGCTCCGGCACGCAGGGAAGCCTTGATGTTGCATATGCTGTGAAGGTCACCGGGCTCCCCGCGTGCTGCTTCGGGATAGGGAGGGGGATGGAGAGTAATGCGCACGCGGATGACGAGAATATCAGGGTGGATGACCTTGTGATGTACACGAAGTTCCTGGGGAAATTGATTTGCGGGTGAAACACCATTGTTTCAGCATTTTAATTCCTTTCCAGTTTCTTTAAAATTCAGTTCAGGAACTCACACCGGACACACCGGCGCCGGGCATCCTCCCGAATATTCATCATCCGCAGACACGAATTTATCCACAGCATCACCCAGATAAAGCACCTGCTGCGCCTTGCTCCCATACCTGTACACCGTGATGCCCTTGCAATTCAGTTCATAAGCAAACATATACGCCTCCTCTACTTCTTTGATATCAACATCATGCGGGAAATTGATGGTCTTAGATACCGCGTTATCGCAGTACTTCTGGAACGCAGCCTGCATCTTCACATGCCATTCAGGCGCGATATCGAAAGCAGTCACGAACACGCGCTTCACGTCCTCAGGCACCTCATCGATACCTGCAAGCGTCCCATGCTTTGCTATCTTCATCATCAGCTCCTCGCTGTAGAAGCCGCGTTCCCGTGCAACTGCCTCAAAGTACGGGTTCACCTCAAGCAGTTTCGTCCCCTCCATTACATTTCGCACGAACGATATGGCGAACATGGGCTCAATACCGCTTGAGCATCCTGCGATGATGCTTATCGTGCCCGTGGGGGCGACAGTAGTTACCGTGGCGTTGCGTATGGGCTTTTTATAAATGCTGCCGGGGAAGTTGGGGAACGCGCCGCGGTCATCCGCAAGCCGCTCAGACATTGCATGGGATTTCTCCTGGATAAAACTCATAACTTCTTTGCATGTTTTCAACGCTTCTTCGGAATTGTACGGGATACCGAGCTGCACAAGCATATCTGCGAACCCCATCACGCCAAGGCCAATTTTTCTGTTGGCTTTTGTGATCGCCTCCGTTTGCGCAAGAGGGTATTTATTGATGTCTATTACATTATCAAGGAACCTTACAGCAGTATTGACCGTTTTTTCAAGTTTTTCCCGGTCAATCGCGTCATCTTTTACCATCTTTGCCAGATTTATCGAGCCAAGGTTGCAGGATTCATATGGCAAAAGGGGCTGTTCGCCACATGGATTCGTGCTCTCCATCATCCCCACATTTGGCGTGGGATTGTGTCTGTTGATCTCGTCAATGAACACGATACCCGGATCACCAGTCCTCCACGCCATCGTTATTATCAGGTTCCATATATCCCGCGCTCGCACCTTCTTAACCACTTCATTATTACGTGGATTTATCAATTCGTAATCCCCGTCCAGTTTGACCGCGGTCATGAATTTATCATCAACAGCAACAGAGATATTGAAATTCGTAAGGAATCCTTCTTTTGTCTTTGCTGTAATGAACTCGATGATATCAGGATGGTCTGCCCTCAATATTCCCATATTCGCACCTCGCCGCTTATTGTGAACTAATATACTATTCGATACAAAATGTTCAGCTACTGGTACCATGATATCCATAGTATAATCTTTTTCCTTTGTTATCGTAGCTACCCTGCTATAGAAATAGTCATCATCAATAATTTTCAATAATTGTTCGCAGTGTAATTCATTAAAATTATTCAATAACTCTTTCAGCTTTTTTCTTGTTAAATTCCTTCTTGAAGATGTTGTGCCAAGGAAATGTTGTAATGCTCTGTATAGCTTTCTATTAGCTCCACGTTTAGTTCTACCCTTGCCGCAACCTCTTCCGGGACCATTATAGATTTTTCTGAACAGCTTTTCCTGATTTGGTATTACA
>JAJRAP010000197.1 GCA_028679855.1 Candidatus Methanoperedens sp. | reverse complement strand
TATCGCTTCCGCAACGATCGTACTTGTGGGTTTTACAGCATAAGGGTGGCTTTCTGAACCCGTGAATACAGCCCCTATTTTTTCGGGGTTCACGTTTGCACGGTTTACCGCATTTCGCGCAGCTTCTACTGCGATCGTGATGGTATCTTCGTCCATGTCAGGAACGGATTTTTCGTAAACCATCAATCCGTCAATGATACTGTTCGGATTGTCGCCCCATACTTTAGCGATCTCTTCTATCTTGATTCTATAGCGCGGTATGTAAGCGCCATATGACACTATTCCAGATTTCATTTTTTAACCTCAATCTCTTTTGAAATTTTAAAAAAACTAATGTTTGATATCGTAGGATTGCAGAGCTTGGATCAGCTCATTTAATGGCATTACTGTAGCGATAAGTGGCACCCTCTCAATTTCTGCGATCTTGACTGCTATCGGGTCAATCTCTGCAGCGGGAAGCCCGTGAAGCACTATCAAACCTGGCTTCAGGTTTGTTACCCGAAGCGCCACCATTGGGGACCTGCCTGTTGATATCCTGGTATATACCATAGCCCTCTCAGAACTCCACCCGTACAGCTTCTGGAACTCATTGTAGGAAAGTTGCAGGATGGCTTTTAAGCTGTCGATCACTGTGTATCCGTACAATGGTTTGATATGATCGACACCAGGACTGTAAACCACCTCTCCCTTTAGCAGTCTTGTCATCTCTTCCACCGATATCGGTGAAAGATATTCATGAATATCATAGATGGCATTTGTAGTGGCATCACCGCGCAGTATGCCCTCGTAAGAGCGGATCTTAGCTCCGCCCCGCGCCACGTCCATGTCAAGGATCGCATCAACTATCTTGCTCACGATAAAGATGCCAGGGGATTTTCTTCTGCCGCTCTCGTAGTCGCTGATCACAGATGGTGACACTTTCAGGAACGCTGCAAGGTCGGACTGGGATATCTCAAAAGCCGTACGCCACTTTTTTAATGTCTCCCCGGGATTATCGGATAATGTTATTTCCCCCGCCATTTTCTCGGCAAGCTTGTGTCTTATATCTTCATATGTAGCATTTATGCCAGATGCCGCTGGGGCAGGCACAGAAGCAATGGCTGTGTTTTCAGTCATATAAGTCTTTAACTAACGATGTAGTGGCATATAAAACTAACGAAAGGCACTTCGTCAAATAACGAAGTTCAGAAAAGGTCAAATACTGACAGGATATTTAAGGGATGCACCCGTTGATGAACCTGTTAAAAAAAAAGGACTGTCGGTTTCAGCAAAATGAGGGGCCGTAGGGTAGCCTGGTCCATCCTTCATGCTTGGGGTGCATGAGACCTGAGTTCAAATCTCAGCGGCCCCATATCGTTAAAAAATAATGTAATTGTTCTATTGTTTTATTAAGAAAATTAAACTCCCCTCAGCCTGTGCGATGCCTGTTTTCCCAGTTCGGTCAGCTCATATTTATTGCCAGCGCTTGTTATCAATTTTTTCACTGCCAGTTCATCTATGGTCTTTTCTGCACCGATGATGCGTGTGGTCTTGGCTATTGTGGCGCTATCCATCGGTCCCTTGGAATCCAGTACTGCAAGTATCTTACTTGCCTTATGATTGCTTGCAACGTATCCTATTAATTCTTCCATTTGGATCACATCTTAAAATTAACCCGCGTTGAGATAACTTTATTGCATGCAAGAACAAATTTAGCCGAGGCGGGCTAGCCCGGGTAACTCGGCGTCACCTGTAACCTGAAACCGTCGATAGCGGGGGGCGAAGCCAGGCGGAAGATGTTTTAACTACTGCCCAACCCGCAGGTTCTACTGTGAAACCCCGTCCTATGGGGCTGGTGTCGGTACAGTGGCTTTCCTGAAGGAAGGTCGCTGTATCTTAATCGCGGACAAAGGTCTAGGCCCGGAAGGGAGCAAACCAGCCGTGAACAACTATCGCTCATGGGGTCGCGGGGCGGAGGCGCGTCTGCGGACCACTGGACAACGGAAGGAGCGGCGACCGTCGGCGTGCCCGCTACTTACATTGTTAAAGTAAAAAGTGTTATATAGCAAACAGTAAATTAGAAAGCACCCAAAACCTGTTTTCTAATGAGATCATGCTTCATCTCAGATCTGACGAGATAGCCAAGCCCGGTATGGCGCAGGGTTGCTAACCCTGTGTTCCGCAAGGAGCTCGGGGGTTCAAGTCCCCCTCTCGTCGCATATTTCACATGTTCAAAATATGCCATGCAAAAGCATTAATACCTTGAGTAATCCTACAATCATAACTCGAGGAATGCATGACTGAGGAAGCAGCCGCAGTAAAGCCAGCAACTGAAGAGAAAAAAGAACAGATAAGCGTTGCCCAGACACAGCCGGATGCAAAGCGAGCCTTCTGTGTATCGCTTCAGATAGCAGGCGGAAAACCATTAAAAATGACCGGAGATAATCCTCATGAGTTCATTCCATTCCTGAAAGATTCATCCGTTGCATGGATCAACTTCCCTGTAAAAGACATAAAAAAAGATGCCGAAGCCATTGCGATATCTCTTGGATTCAGTTCCACACTTGTGCCAATCCTTCACTCAGGTTATCTGTCTGCTTATGAAGACCGCGATACTGAACTTGGATTGATGCTTCCTGCAGTAGCTGTTAAAAAATTCGATGTGCTCATCAGCCCCATATTGATACTGATAAGAAAAGATCTGATTCTTACCATGCACGAAGATAACGTCAACCGTCTGGTACGACTCTCGCGCTACGCCGACGCCTTCATGAGAAAGATCAAACCAACCCTCATTCAGGAGGACAAGATAACCATCATCCTGACAAGAATAATAGATGAGAACATCAACCGGAATTTTGACCACCTGCGCGAGATAGAGGCGCAAGGGGATGAATTAAGCAAGATCCTTACCGATACAACCTCACCGAGAGGATTGATAGGTCCTGAAATATATAATATGAAACATGCCCTCATCAGCTACATGGACACGCTGTGGGCTACCCTGGATGTTGTAAATTCACTGCGTCACGGCGATGCTGAACTGATAAGCGACAGCCCAAAATTACTCGCGCGGGTGGGGATACTCTCGGATGATGTTAACAGACATATCGCGCTTTCCGAGCACATGTCAGATGTTCTGGCATCAGGTCTTGAAGTGCTGCAGAGCATTTACAATAACCAGCTCCAGATACTGAACAACAGGCTGGCTTTTGTCATGACATGGCTTACAATACTTGGCACGGCAGTTCTTGTGCCGAATACACTTGCAACGGTATTCAGCAACCCGGCTTTCAATATGGGACCTGATGATAAATGGTGGTATTCAATTCTTCTTAT
>JAJRAP010000196.1 GCA_028679855.1 Candidatus Methanoperedens sp. | reverse complement strand
TTATAATTACCCCAAAAGAAACCTTTAAGTGCTTAACAACCTCGATTGCAAGCTTCAGGTCATGTAAACCAAAAGGCGTGGGCTCTGTAACGAGCAAACAATAATCCGTCCCTCTGACGGTTTCAATGACAGGGCATGAAGTTCCCGGGGGTGAATCGAGAATCGCGTTTTTACCTTTAACAATCCTCTTTTTCAGGGCTTTGATCACCGGAATTGTCATAGGTTCTCCTATATTCAACCGCCCCTGATAAAATTCCATTTTTGAAGCGCCCTCGATTGTGCCGGTAATCCGCTTTTCCTCAGTAATAGCTCCTCCGGGACATACGAGCTTACATCCTCCGCACCCATGGCATAACACAGGGAAAATCAGAATGTCTGAAGGCAGTACTGCAATAGCATTGTACTGGCAGAATTCAGAGCACTTCCCGCAATGATCGCACTTTTCTTTATTGATCACAGGAACTGATACATATACATCTTCAACCTTTTTCAAATCTACATTCAGGAACAGATGACAATCAGGCTCTTCAGCATCACAATCCAGCAGCTGTACGTTGGTAATGCTCAATGCCAGGTTCGTTGCTATTGTAGTCTTGCCGGTTCCTCCTTTCCCGCTTGCAACTGAGATAATCATTTTAATCACCTGTATGCGGTCCTCTGACAAAACCTGCCGGTAAAAGATAGGATATATTCCTGTATTCTACACGAACCAGGATATTCTTTGAGAGCATCTCATCTATGCATCCCGCCTTAGCAAACTTTTTCTCAATAGCCCTTGCCTGTTCTTCCCTTAATGGATGACGGGAGCAGATCTCTATTATTGCTGTACGCACATCAGTAAAGTCACCCAGACCAAACTCTCCTGACTCGTACTGCGTGAGGTCTAATGCCGAACCAATTATCTCATGGGCACGGATTATTCTCTCTGGCACAGGCGGCATGACCCATGGTTCTGCGGGCGGTCGCGTGGGGACTGAAATGTATATTTCTTCAGGTTTTATAAGTTCGATAGCTTTCCTGATGTCCATCAATGATATATCCGAATCGTTCAAACCTGCAACAAGCATCACCTCAAGCCATATTTTACCTGAGTATTCCTGCCTGAAATCAACCTGTCCTTCAAGCATTTCCTCAAATCCAATGCTGTTATCTGGTCTGTTAAGTCTCCTGAAAACATCCTCGCTCCCGGCATCAAGCTTGGAAAGCAACACGTCGCTTTCTTTCAAATCCTGTCTTACATCTTTCATAAAGAGAAGAGAAGCGTTTGTTATTACTGCCACAGGTATCTGCCAGTTTTTCTTGCACTGGCGTATCAACCAGCCGAGGTCCTTACACAGTGCAGGCTCGCCATCTCCTGCAAAGGTTATATAATCTGTTTTTGAGGTATCGATTACTTTCTGGACATCTTTTAGAATCTCTTCCCTGGGATAAAAACTTTCACGGCTTATCTGCTGCCTGTGCGTCCTTCCCAGTTGACAGTAAATACAGTTATAGGAACAGGTTTTCAGGGGTATCGGACTCACCCCTAACGACCGTCCTAACCTCCTGGAAGGAACAGGACCGTAGGCATGCATATCCTCAAATTTCCCTGACCGGAAGCATTATTGTGGCTCCAACTACTTCATCTTTTGAAATTTTACCGGCTATTGCTGCGTGAAACATCCCGAAATCTGCTATTCTTTCTTTGTCTATAATTCCCGACGGAACATTATAGCTTCCGATCGCTGATAGATGCCCGATGGGATAAATTCCGTACATGCTTGAAACGATTACTGTTTGCGGCGGAATTTTTATCTTTTTTATAGAAATTGGTTTTGTTTCATTCACTTTAAATTCCATATCTTCGTCTGCCACTATAAGCACGAATTTCAATTTATCTCCAATCTGGTATTCGAAATCCGTTCTTTTAATTTCTTGTTTTTCATAGAATATTCCTTCATCCAACAATTTTCCTGCTCTTTCCTGAACAAGTATAGCCATAAATTCATTCCTCCTGTTTATTTAATAAATTTTTTCATCCTTCAACTTTTCCTTCCAGAGCTTCCTCCCGTTCTTTCCTGGAAAGTTTTGATAAAACAGTATCTGTTTCTCCGATATCCACAATCTTACCAAGACGCATTAAAGCTGCCCTGTCGCATACCTGAGCAACAAAATCCATATCATGCGATACTATGACAAAGGTCTCCCCCAATGTTTTTCTGGCGTGGATGATAGACTTTGCAACTTCTATCTTGGTGACCGGGTCCATCGTTCCCGTAGGCTCATCAAAAACAAGTATCCTCGGCTCTTTTATTAACACCTGCGCCATCGCTACCCTGTGCCTTTCTCCTTCGCTCAATTCATCAGGCATCTTGGCAAGGATTTCCTGTGCCTTTTTCTCTGTGAAGCCTGCGGTCATCAATGTCTGGATGGCTTTCCTTTCACCCAGTTCAACTGGTAAATCAAGACCGATAGATTCTGTCAGGTTATCAATAACATTCCTGTGAGGGTACAGGCTATATTCCTGGTGCAATACCCCGATATATTTGGTAGCACGCCCCTTCTTATCAGCGCCCAATTGCGTCAGATCTATCCAATCATCCCCAATCCTGACATCAATTGAACCTGATGTTGGCTTCAACAGCCCGGAGATTGTTTTGGATGTTGTTGTTTTACCTGCTCCGCTTGTTCCGATTAACCCGAATATCTCACCTTCATTCACATCGAAACTGACATCATTGATTGCCCTGACTATACCTCTATCCAGGGAGAAATATGTCATTTTCAGGTCACGCGCGCGAATAATGGGTTTGCCGATATCAACTTTTTCCTGGTCGCCTATATTCCCCACTTCTTTCATGAACGCCGAGCAAACATCCTGCGGGTCGCCGATTTTTACGATCTTTCCCTCATCAAGCCAAAGTGCGCGGTGCGAAAGTTGCTCGATAACCCCGGGCCAGTGAGAGGTGATAACAAGCGACATGTTGAAATTCCTGGTCGCTCTCAGGATGGTTTCATGAACAATATTTGCGGTCTTGGGGTCAAGGGTTCCTGTGGGTTCATCTGCCAGTAATAGTATGGGATTTTTCACAAGCTGTCTCGCCAATACGACGCGCTGTTTCTCGCCTCCTGAGAGTTCTCTTGCTATATGCATCATCCTGTTGGAAAGATTGACCTGATCAAGCAGATCAGCGGCTTTGTTTATTGCATCAGGTCCAAGTTCGCCGATCTCCTCAAGTGCATTCATCACATTCACAATAACCCTTTCATCGCCATATAAAGCAAAAGTCCTCTGGAGCATAATAGCGATTCTTCTGGTTATCTCTTTTCTAAAATGGTCGTGGATGGGTAATTTCACGAAATCTACATCGAACTTCTCAAATGTTGTATGACATATCGGGCAGGCAGTCCCGGCTTTGCCTGGAAGTTCAATATATCCATTACTGCATCGAGAAAGATGGTATATCACACTGCCTGAAACATTCTCAAAAGGTTCCACACCTCTGAGTATATGCATGAGAATGGATTTTCCTGCGCTGCTCTTACCCAATATGCCGAGAATCTCTCCTTCTTTGATTTCAAGGTTAATATTCTTAAGAACATCAACTCCATCAAAGCCAACACAAAGGTTTTTTATTTCGATAAACGGCGTCATATTAATGTTCACCTCTTTTAAATTCAATGCTGCTTGTGTTCCCTGCAGGCATTCTCGTTCGTGGCTTCCTCAAGCAATCCACTACGCCATGCAGCAATAGCATCCCGTACAGTTCCTGAAGCGCCAATGAACACATCGATTCCGAATTCTTCGAACATCCCTACAGCCTTGGGGCCAAGTCCGGAACAGAGCATGATATGGGCGCCTGCCTCTGCTATGAACTCTGGAGGCAGTCGTGTGCCTCCCATGTGTTCGCCAGTATTCGCGATTGTCTCTATTTTATTTGTCTCAGTGTCCACTACTGTATAGGTTGGAGCCCTGCCGAAATGCTGGGCAACCATATCATTCAAACCTTCCAGCCCCATTGTTGGTACGCATACTTTCATTTATCCACCTCCCCGTCCTCTTCCTTTAATACCAGCATGAATTTTAGCCGTTGCACCAGATATTTGCCGCAGACTGCCGCTCTTATACCGCTCTAAAGCTTCTCTAACAGTTCCGCTGGAGACTGTAAATACTATGATCCCTATAGGGGAGAGAATCTGAAAAGCATTTGGTCCAATATCCCCGGTTATCAGCACACTGACATCTTTATTAGCAATAGTCTGCGCTGCCTGTATCCCGGCTCCACCGGAGGCTGCTGCTCCCTTATTGGATACTGCTTCAAGCTCCATCGTCTCTGAGTCTACAATTAAAAAATACTGGCATCTGCCGAATCTTGGATCGATCTGGCTGTCTAAACTATTTTCCATTGCCGATACAGCTATTTTCATATCACCACTTCCTTTTCCCGCATTACAGACCTTCCCTCACTGCCATTTACAAAGTGCTCAACTTTTCTCGCAATCTCCCTGAATACATTTGCCGATTCGGAATTGTAAGAAACAAAAGGCTTCCCATCATCACCGCTCTCAACAATCTCTGGATCGATAGGAATTTTTCCGAGAAACGGCACACCCATTTCCCGTGCTGCATTTTCTCCACCGCCAACCTTGAAGAGAGGGGTCGATTCGCCGCAATACGGACAGATGAAACCGCTCATATTCTCAATGATTCCTATGACCGGCACATTGAGAGTTCTTGCAAAGGTTACTGCTTTTCTCGAATCAAGAAGAGCAACGTCCTGAGGTGTTGTTACAATCACTACCCCATCGCAATCCGGGATTAACTGGAAGATACTCAGAGGCTCGTCGCCAGTGCCCGGCGGCAGGTCGATAATCAGATAATCCAGATTTCCCCAGTGGACATCGCCTATGAACTGCCTTATAGCTCCCATTTTTACAGGACCTCAGCAGGAAAAATGCCATTATTGTCTGCTATAATCTGCCTGTTTTCAATACATAGCATTTTAAGGGTGCTCGGACCGTGAATATCAGCGTCCAGCAGCCCCGTATCAGCACCGCGCATCGAGAGTTCAAAGGCGAGATTAACGGCTACTGTGCTCTTTCCCACACCTCCCTTCCCGCTCATTACCGCAATCTTATGGTTGATTTTCTGGAGGTTCTCAGTTATTTTGAGATCATCGATTGATTCATTTTTATTCAGATTCGGTTTTTTCATGAAGAATATTTGTTCTGATTAGAATTAGATTTTATCCCGTATATATACGGGTATACCAGCATCATGCAGATTCTTCTATCAGCTTCAGGAACACCCGCTGCAAATCCATCCTCTCTTCTTCGAATCGGGATATAGTTCCTCCCATAGACTTCACTGCCACAGCTATCTCCATGCGTGTGCCTAGGTCTGTCAGCAGTGAGATATGACCGTTCACCGGCTCAACAGAGCGCACACCTTTCAATCCTTTCAAGCCATCTATAACCCTCTGCACTGGCAAATCCTGTACTTCGAGGGAGTATCTGACGCCTACCTTTTCTCTTACCTTATCCCTGAGTTCCTCCACCGTACCTACGGCGAGCAGCTTGCCCCTGGCAATTACGTCTATTCTATCGCAGATTTCCTCAACCTCTGCCATGCTGTGACTGCTCAAAAATACTGTTACGCCTTTTTCTTTGCTGAGCTTTTTTATCAAATCCCGCATCATCTGGGCACCTAAGGGATCTATTCCGCTGGTAGGCTCGTCAAGGAACAGAACACTTGGCTCGTTTATAAGTGCCTGGGCAAGACCGAAACGCTTCCTCATGTCTGTTGAGAATCCTCCCGTTCTATGGTCTATGGCACGCCCAAGACCCACTAATTCAAGCAGGTCAACAGTCTGCTTCTCTCTTGTCTTTTCATCGATATCATAGAGCTTTGCATAGAATCTTAGATTCTGCCTCGCAGTGAGATTATCGTAGTAGCCAGCAGGTTCAGGTAAAACACCTGTTGATTCCCTTATTTTGATAACCTCTCTCACGATGTCAAATCCTGCTACCTTGCCTGAGCCGCTGCTTGATTATTCCGAAGACAAGTGGCAAGCTTTAAATATCTTCACTCCATTAAAATAAAAAATATGATACTAAAAAGAATAGGTTAAGCGCCGAAACAAAGTAAAAAATAAGTTTATAATGTTGGGCTTTTACTAATAAAAATAAAGTCAACATTAAATTAATAAAAGCAAGCCTTGCTCCAATAGAAAATCCGGTTAAAAAAGAAAGAATCAACAAATCACTTACCAATATAAGAGAAGCAGCATCAGAAGTCCATTTTTTGGTATTTTTTTCTTTTAGCATTATGAGCAATGCACCAAGTATAATACATATCATTAAAGAAAGAACAATTAAATTAAGCGGTTCACTTGCTATAGAAAAATTAAAAACTCCTGTAGCAAGGAGAAGAATTAAACTGCTCATTAGGACAAGGAGAAAAGAAAGAATCATTAAACTATTAACTAA
>JAJRAP010000195.1 GCA_028679855.1 Candidatus Methanoperedens sp. | reverse complement strand
GTTTGTATAAAAAAACAATATTTACCTTGATTCATTTCGTTAAAAAACGCTGCTCTTTGAAGGAAGCGCGGATGAGGCGATTGCAGCTTTCCCCGCGAACGTGAACGTGGCGGTCTCGTTGAGCCTTGCAGGTATTGGAAAAGAAAATACAAATGTGAGGATATTTGTTGACCCGGGCGCTGCAAGGAACATCCACGAAATCCAGGTCGAGGGGGATTTCGGGAAATTCACTTGCAGGATTGAAAACGTCCCCTCGCCAGGCAATCCCAGGACAAGTTATCTTGCTGCGCTCTCGGCTATAGCCACTTTGAAGAAGATCACAGAACCGTTGCAAATAGGGACATAAACATGATGAGAGTTACAGGCAAATAAATATTTAAAACCCGTATGCCGCGTACGGTGCAAAAGTCACGAGCACAAGCGACCCAAGTATCATGATCGCCAGCATGACCGCGATCGCATTGGAAATCCGCTCTATTTTTTCTCCGTTACCGAAGAACCTTGAGAGCGATGTTGCTACTACATCGCGGAACACATGCCCGCCGTCAAGAGGGAGCGCAGGTAGGCAGTTAAATAGACCAACGTAAAAATTCATCCAGCCGACCCACAGCAAGATGTTCAATAACCAGAATATCCCATCCCCCATAAATGCAACAATGCCAACAGGTTCATAGAAATTAGTAATAAGACCGCTGAACCCTGGAAAACCTTCTCCCGAAAAACCGTAGATGGGCAGGCTGAAAAGCAATATCCAGCCTGTTGCCCCGTTCAAAAATGATGGTATGCTCTGCAACATACCGAGGAAACCCTTAGCCTGGAACTGACCTATTCCGATACCTATCGAATAACTTATAGCTCCTCCCTCTGAGGAATATGTGACACCCATAAAACCTTTTTTGATCTCAGTATCGTGGGGGTGCTTTGCAAGCTCAAGATTTTCAAAGACAAGTGTTGATGCATTTAACGAACTGCTGCTGCGTACCTGAACGTCTATTTTCTGTCCTGGCTTTGTGGAATTCATGAACTCGGAGAAATTTTCAAGCCCCATGATCTCTGTATTATCAAGTCTGGTGAGGATCATATCTGGTTTTAATCCTGCCGCTTCTGCTGGTGATCCGGGTAAAACATTGAATATCCTCACGCCAAAAGAGGTCTGGTTTCCTCCCATTGTGACAAGGCTTATCGATCTTCTCACTTTATTATCGATCAATTGAAGCGTGATCTTTGTTCCAGGCTTAAGCTCACTGGCATAAGACAGAAATTCACTTCCATTATTTATCTGTTTATCGTTTATCCCTGTAAGTATCATGTTGGTTCTTACGCCTGCAAGTTCAGCGGGAGAACCCGTAACCACACCGGTGACCATCACTTCTCCGACCGGTGAGATAGAACCCAGGAATGAAAAGAACAGTATAAATGCGATCAGGGCTGTGACAAAGTTTGCCATCACACCTGCAGTGAGCACTCTTACCCGCTCGCTTCTTGTGGCAAGCTTCTTTGGCTCATCGGGTTCTTGCATTTCTTTTCCTAGCTCTGCCTTTTTCCCGAGAAGCTGCTCTTCATCCGGCTCTGCGAACCCCCCGATGGGAAAAAGGGCCACCAGTAGCCCCATTGATTTTACTTTGATTCCTTCAACCTTGCACAGGATAGCATGTGAGAACTCATGAACTACCAGGGTCACGACCAGTGCGATAATACCCCACCATAGAGGTATGTATTCATTTATGCCGGGAATGAGGAAAATATTGCGCGGCTCGTTGAACTTACCTGGAGGCGGCACGGTCTGGGTCTGGAAAGACTGTATCATGGCATAATCTATGAAAATCAATAACAGGAACATTACGATCATGCCGATGAGCATTGCCGGGAGACCTATGTTCGCGAACAACCGCCAGAATCTCTTATGGATAGCGATGCGTTCAAGAAACTTCTGACCACGCTGTGTCCTTATCATCAGAACAGGTATGAATAAAAAATAATGAACCGTTATATTGTATTTACTGAAAGTCCCGTTCCTTTCCAATAAAACGACAATCAGCGCATAAGTTAAGAAAACCGCCACAAAATGCCAATTATGTATAAGGAATCCAAAAAACGCTTCGATAAAACTCAATGGGCAGTCTCCAGGGGTAAATTCTTAAATAAGTTATGCATTTAAATGCCTGTTATGTTTTCAATCATATATATAACCGCTGGCAGTATGGATGAGGCAAAGAGCATCGGGAGGACACTTGTTGAGGAGAGGCTCGCCGCATGTGCGAACATATTCCCCATCACATCGATTTTCAGGTGGAAGGATAAGATAGATGAGGAGAGTGAATTCGGGATGCTTATAAAGACAAGGACAGGTAAAGTGAAGGATATCGAAAGAAGGGTAAAACAACTCCATAAATATGAAGTGCCGTGTATTGTTTCTTTTAAGATAGGGTCGGGTTCAGAGGATTATCTCAAATGGATAGGGGAGAGTGTGATTTAAGTATATTGTCAACGAATTAAATTAATACAGAGTTCACGATTTGCAGGACACTACCAAAAAAAGGAAAGAATTAAAGCTTATCCAGCTTTTCAATTCCAACCTTCTTAACGAAGGGCTTATTGATCTTGTCCGGCATCCAGTCAGGTTTGTTCTTTGGTGCGGCAATCATTTGTTTCCAGCCCTTGAATATGTGTATCTTCTTTGTCCCTCGCTCCCTGAGACGAAGCTCTACTGGAGCGTTCTGTGTTCCCCCCAACCTGTTTGCTGCCTTAAGGGCAGCCTGTCGCGGCTGGCGCCCTGTGAATACGCCTTCCTCTGTACCATTTTTTTTCCTTAATATAAAATTTTTTATTTCTGTCATTTGGTTTAAATCCTCCTTGCACCCTTTAGATGCTACAGCCTTTACATTACAATGTATCTATTTATAAAACTTATTTGCATGAATAATCATTACATATGTATGCCGTTATCAAGCGCCCCTGTTCACAGTAAAAACTATTTTACCACGTCATATCCGGCATTTTTCCACTCTGTTATGCCGCCATTCATGTTGTAAAGCTGTGTGAACCCGCTGTTTTCAAGTTTTTCACTTGCCGTTAAGCTGCGGTGACCGGTCCTGCAATATACCAGTATCTTCTTATCCCGCGGAAGTTCTTTGAGCCTGCTGTCAAGCTCATCAACCGGGATCAATATAGAACCCATGATATGACCTTCATTGTATTCTTCCTGTGTCCGCACATCAAGGATGAAAACTCCGCCATTGTCAATCATTTCTTTTCCCTGCTGGACGCTCACATCAACATATTTTGCTTTTTCCGATGGTGTTGTGCTGCTTAAGCATCCCGATACGATTGCCATGAACAGGATGTTCACAAGAATTGCTGAATATATAATTTTCATACTTTGGATCACTCTCATCCAGAGGGTATAACTGATATTTTATAAGTTATGAGAGATAAACTTAATCGTAATATTTTTAAATTTTTTCATGTTCATTTATGAATTGAAGTTCATGGCGGACTCGGTATCTGAATGTTGGGTACTGCGAAACAAGATACAGGCTGCGCAACGACAAACCCATAGCAACGATCTCAGGGTTTATGGTGTATGCGCCAGTTGGTTTTCAAACTTATTTAAGAACTTGACTATAGTTATCATTCTCTACTTCTTCACATTCCCTGCATGCAGCCCGCATTCCTTCTTTGTGGCATCTTCCCACCACCAGCGCCCTTCGCGCTCATGCTGTCCAGGCAGGACTGGCTTTGTGCAAGGCTCGCACCCAATGCTGACGTATCCTTTTTCATGCAGTTTATTGAAAGGAACATCATTTTCCCGGATGTAATCCCACACCTGTTTTGAACTCCAGTTCGCGAGCGGATTGAACTTCACAAGTTTGCCAGTGCCAAACGTGGGATCTTTCTGGATGACAGGAACGCTGGCTCTTGTGCCCGGGCTCTGGTCTTTGCGCTGTCCTGTTATCCATGCGTCCACCGTGTTGAGTGCACGCTTTAAGGGATCGACCTTTCGAACGTCGCAGCATTCCTTGTGACCGTCGTTGCAGAAAGAAAATAATCCTTTTTCTTTCACGAGTTTCTCAGTCGCGTCGCGGTTTGCGAAGAATATCTCTATTTTAATATTATATGCTTTCCTGACCCTTTCTATGAACTCGTAGGTTTCTGGATGCAGGCGTCCGGTATCAAGCGAAAAAACCCTGAAGTTCTTTCCTGTCCTTTTTGCCATATCGATCAATACCACATCCTCAGCACCGCTGAATGAGATCGCGATATTCGAGAATTTTGAAAGTGCCAGGTCAATTATTTCCTGCGGCGTCTTGTTTTCATATTCTTTTGCTAATTGTTCAATATTACGTTCCATTTATTATCCCTGCCAATCATTATTTTCCCATGATATCTTTGCTGAATATCTCAAATCCCACCCTGTCAAGACAGTCACCGAACCTCTCACCAACATTGGTGTTCTTCTTTGACCAGTCGATTATCTTCCAGAAGATAGCAATTGTTTCCTGCGGTGTTTTCGCATCAGTTAGCTCTCTTCCGAGTTTGGGATGTTTGCCGATCTTGCCGCCTACAAATATCTTATAGCCTTTCCATTCCTCTTTTATCAGATCTGTCGGGCATGCGCCAACACAGGCGCCGCACAGGTTGCATTTCTCCCAGATTATATTTGCTTTATCATCATCGATGAGGATAGCTTTCTCGGGGCATATGAAGGTACACGTCCCGCAGCCTGTGCAATCCTCTGCATAGATAGCTGGCTTGAGTATCCCCATTACTCCCAGGTCGTTCTCCTGCGGTTTTGCGCAGGCGTTGGGGCATCCAGTAACAGCGAACTTTATCTTCACAGGCATGTCCTTGCCAAAGAACTCCTTATCCAGCATTCCTCCCATGCCGTAGGTGTCTATTATGCCGTAATTGCATTCCAGGTTTCCGGGGCATGAGATGATATTGCGCACCCGGGGTCCGCATGAGCCTGGCGGGGTTCCGTTATCTTCAAGTTCTTTCGTGATGGCGTCAAGGTTATGGATATTTACATCAGGTATCTGCATCCCCTGGCGCGTTGTGATATGGATGTATCCTGTTCCGTATTTCTTGGCGATACGGCTAATGTCGGTAAGCTGCTCGCATGTCACATTGCCGCATGGCATGCGCAGCCTGACAACGAACAGGTCTTTCTGGCGCTGCTTCATGTAACCGGATTTTTTCAGGGTTGCGACGTCAAGTTTTTTAAGGCTCATTGTTCTCCTCGATATTCTGGATGATATTTATATGGTTCTGGGTGTGCTTAACTCATCGGGATTTAAATTATTCGAAATCTATAAGCAGATAATGGACAATAATCATGTATAAAGGAAAAGGGTGCTATTATGGAAAATCAGATCCTCTGGCTAAATAAAAACGATGTGGAATCGCTTTTTGATATGAAAGGGACGCTCAAGGCAGTTGAAGAGGCTTTCAGGCAGCACGGTCTGAAGAAAGTCCAGATGCCGCCCAAGCTGTACCTTTACTTTAAAAAGCATAATGGCGACCTGAGGACGATGCCGGCGTACCTCGAGGAAGCAGATATCACAGGGGTAAAGATAGTAAACGTCCATCCCGATAATCCGAAGAAAGGGCTTCCTACGGTGATGGCTCTCGTTATCCTTAACTCAACAAAGACCGGCGCGCCGCTTGCAGTAATGGACGGCACGCTTCTAACAGATATGAGGACTGGCGCTGCAGGAGGGATAGCTGTGAAATATCTTGCGAGGAAGAATTCGAAAGTTGTTGGATTCGTGGGGTCGGGAAACCAGGCAAAAACGCAGCTGATGGCGATAAACGAGGTCATAGACATAGGGGAAGTAAAAGTTACAAGCATTTCTGAAAAAAGTAACCTGGAATTTAAAGATAATATGGAGAAAAAGGTGGGCTGCGAGATAACTGTTAAAAGTAGTATCAGGGAAGTTAGCGATTGCGATATACTTGTGACCACAACGCCTTCCAGAGAGCCAATAGTGAAAAACGAGTGGATACCAGATGGTACTCACATAAATGCGATAGGTGCGGATGCACCAGGCAAGGAAGAGCTTGATCCTGCGATATTAAAGCGCGCAAAAGTCGTGGTGGATGACATCCCGCAGGCGTCGCATTCGGGCGAGGTCAATGTGCCAATATCAAAGAAATTGATCACTATAAAGGATATCTGCTGCGAGCTGGGTGAGGTGATTGTTGGCAAGAAGAAAGGAAGGGTGAGTGATTCGGATATCACGGTCTTTGACTCGACAGGGCTTGCGATACAGGATGTGGCGACTGCGGATATGGTGTACAGGAAGGCGCTTGAGAAAAAAATCGGTGTGATGTTGCTGCAATTCTGATCCTCGGAATTTTTTCTAACATCGACATCCCTGCTGTCTCGACGAAGCACTAAAAGTCAAATATCTCTTTAAAATCAGAAACATTTAAGCCAATAATCAACCAATCTACAATCCTGGAGAAATAATCATGGCAGTAAAAAAATACCAGAACAAAGATGCAACTGTAACGATCGAGATTGATGAAGACAAATGCGATGGCGATGGAGCATGTGTTGAAGAATGCCCTGCCACTGTTTTTGATATAGTAGAAGGTAAATCGCATGCGACACGTATAGATGATTGTACCGAATGCTGTTTATGCGTGGATGCATGTCCCACAAAGGCTATCAAGCACAGTTCTTGCTGATTTCAGGATGTATTATTATTATAAGAGATCCCCTCCGAGGCTGTAAAAAAGTTTGAAGGCTATCATGAAACCGATGAACGCAGATTTATGATAGCGTACCCGCGTTAATCTGCGGTTCTGGATATCAAAAACCAAACGATTATACACCATCTACCCTCCAAAACATTTGAGCAAGAGCAGAAATACTTAGCATTCATCCTGGATAAATATTCATGGCAGTAAAAAAATACGAGAGCAAGGGTGCAGCCCTGACGATACAGATAGATGAAGATAAGTGCAACGCCGACGGAGAGTGCGTTAACGTCTGCCCGACCAATGTTTTTGAGATCATAGACGGAAAATCCAAAGCCACAAAAGTGGATGAATGCATCGAATGCTGCGCCTGCGTGGATGCATGTCCCACAAAGGCTATCAAGCACAGTTCGTGCTAAAGACCTAACCTTAACCTTAAACCGAGTTTATCGGGAAGATGTGCGCTGTGCATGTCTTCTATAACTTTCTCGATATTGTAGCCTGTCCTCTTGAGTTGTGTCTCGCCTGTGGCAGTATCATATACAGCAAAAGCTGCCTCTGGATTCTCGTCCCTGGGCTGACCCACAGAGCCCGGGTTCAGTACCGTGCCCAGAGAGTACTCCTTTTTGAACTGGACGTGGGTGTGCCCCAGTACCAGAACATCTGCTTTTGTTGCCGCTAGGAAATGAGCGCTCACGTTCACCGGAAATACGTATTCGTCAACATCTCTCGGGCTGCCGTGAATTACGACTATACGGGTTTTGTCGATTATCATGTGTTCCCGGCTCTTAAGTGACTTGATGTAACTGAGATTTTCTGGCGACATGACCCTTCTTGTCCACAGAAGAGCCGCCGCAGCGTATGGGTTAAAATCAGAAATATCTCCTGAGATCAGTGCCCTTTCATGATTCCCCAGAATAGAGATGATCTTATTCTTTTTGAATAATTCAACGGTCTCATTAGGATACGGGTTATAACCTATTATATCGCCTGCATGTAGTATTTTTTCCACACCCATCTCATCAAGGATCGAGAGTACGTTTTCTAACGCCACTGCATTGGAATGAACATCTGATATCAGACCGATAAGCATGGTATTATATATGGATGCCCGAATAGTTGTACTTTATGGCACCAAAGGTCAGGGCATCAATGGGAACACTTGGAGTTCTCGGGCTGGAACTCGTACAGATGGACACTCCGCCCACAACGGCGTACCTCCAGATATTCACAGAAAAACGATGCGCTGCGAACTGCCTGTTCTGTGCCCAGGCTTCAGGTTCGCAGGCGGATTTGACTCACATTGCCCGCGGCATGTACATGCCCGCAGACCTTGAAGCAGTTGTACAGCGCCTTAAGATGGCGTATCAAAAAGGCTACCTCGCGCGCGCCTGCATACAGACAGCGCTTTATGGTGAATGGTGGAAGGATACGGTTTACCTGATAAAAAAGATCCGTGAGGAAAGCGAGATACCCATATCGCTTTCTGTCTTCCCTCTCGGTGATGAACAGTACAGGGAATTAAAAGCCCTGGGCGTTAATGAGCTTGTGATTCAGCTTGATGCCTGCGCGCCCGGTTTGTTCGATAAGATAAAAGGAAAAGCTACGGGTGGACCGTACTCCTGGGATAGGCACATGGACGGGCTGAAGCGGGGCGTGCGAATTTTCGGAAAAGTAGGAACTCATCTTATTCTCGGTCTGGGAGAGACGGATGAGGAAGCGGTGAGGATCATTGATGAATTGCAAAAACACAAGATCAATACAGCCCTCTTCTCATATACTTATGTCCGGGGCGCCCAACTGTCGATTGAACCGAATATAGAAGACAGCATAAGGCACTATCGATCTGTTCAGCTTGCAAGATATCTTCTCACCGAGGGAATGGCAACTTACAGTGACATGAGGTTTTCTGATGGCATACTTTCTGATTTCGGTGTAGGGAGGGACGCTATTGTGAGAATAATAGAGGATGGAAAGGCTTTCCAGACCTCAGGATGCCCTGATTGCAATCGCCCTATGGCGAATGAGACTTTCTCAAGGATATACAATTTTCCGGGAGAACCGGATGAACGGGAGAAAGAGGGGATAAAAAGGGAGCTTGGAAGTATTCGATGATTTCCAGACCATGCCGCTTGCTGATTATTTTAAAGTTGGTGGCGAAAAGTCAGGCGATAATCTCAGGGGGAGGAGCAAGGATGCGCCCGCGATGTGGGCGGCGCAGAGGAAGTATGAGGAGAAGCATGAGAGGACGGAGGTGAGGGCGGATGAGGAGATGGATGTGGAGGTGTGATAGTGGAAAGAATTGATTTGCCGTGACAAGAAGTTACATCACAAATTGCAGAAATGCCACTCCTT